>CAZKKD010000193.1:0-7807 GCA_964553265.1 uncultured Planctomycetales bacterium
GAATCCTGCGGCAGTTCCGCCAGGAGATCCATGCGCGGCCGCGTGCGGGGCAGACGCTTGCCGCTGCCGCGCGCCATATGGATTTCGCGATGGCTCACCTGCAGCAGGAATTCCACGGGCGTCCGGTCGCTGATGTACTCGCGCGACCGGCGCATCAGCACCGCGGCCTCGTCCCAGCGGTTGCGATCCCCGGCGTTCAGCGCCCAGACCTGGAAAAAGAGAAACGCGAGATCCGGGTCTTCCGTCCCGTCGAGCGCCACGGCCTCCGCCGCGCGACAACCGTCTTCGGGCGAGGCCTGGCGCAGGTGCGCCTGGATCAGCACGCGCAGCGCCGCCAGCAACGCGTCGTCCTGCGGGTCCGCGGCCTCGATGGCGCGCAAGAGGTCGTCGGTCTGCAGATACTCGTGCACCACCGGATGGCGCGACGCGCTTCCCGAATCCACCACGGCGCCGCCTCCTTTCATCCTTGACGCTTGATCCCGGGCGCACAAAGCGCGCCCTGCACTCGCCGGGGCAGCCAATGCCGCTCACCGATGGGGGGGTCGCAAATTGAGCGCATGTTGCGCGCATCTTACGCCCGAAAAGCGCGCTAGTCAAGCGGCATTCTGGAAAATGAATTTCGTGGATCCTGCAAGTTGTTGACAAGAAGCAACTTGTGATAATCCCCGTTTCTGGCATCGCTCTTGCGAATCATGGGGAAAACCTTTTTGCCGGAGGATGGCACATGTGGACGACAGCCACGAAAACGAGCACCAGCAGCACGGACGAAGCCCGCCCCGCACGCAAGCGGCGGCCGACAGCGGTGAGCCAGATTCTGCGGCGGCTGGACCGGGACCGGCGCGGGGTGCCGGACCACTGGGACGCGACGACGGTGCGCGAGGAGCACTTCCGCATCATGGTGGCGTCCGACCGGATTACGCGCGAACGGGCGTACCGCCTGGCCTTCGAGGTCTACCGCGACGCCGACTACGCCCCCGAGGCCGAAGAAGGCCTCTGCATCCACGATTACGACGCGCGCCCGGACACCTTCACCCTCCTGGTGGAGGACGAGTCGGGCCGCGACGTCGCGACCGTGACGCTGGTCTTCGACCTCCTCGACGACCTGCCCTGCGACGAGATTTACCACGACGAGCTGACCGCCCTGCGCGAGAGCGGGTCGCGGCTGGTGGAGGTGACCCGCCTGGCGATTGCGCCGGAATACCGCAACAGCCGGACGCTGCTGCTGACGGTCTTCAATTTCATCTACATTTTTGCCCGCCGGGTGCGGAACTTCACCGATTTCGTCATCGAGGTGAACCCCCGCCACGTGCGTTACTACCAGCGCCTGCTGCTCTTCGAGGTCGCGGGGCCCGAGCGTCCCTGCCCGCGGGTCAAGGGCGCGCCGGCGGTCCTCCTGCGGATGCAGATGGCGTCCATCGCCGAGAAGCTGGACGACTGCCTCTCGACCGAATCAAAGAAGCGCACCCCCTGGCAGCACGCGCTGGTCGCCTGTTCCACCGCGGCGCAGCGCGACGAGGAGCGGCGCATCGCCCGCTTCCTCACCGTCCGCCACGAGCCCATGACCTCGGAGGACCAGGACTACTTCCACCTCAACGTCCGGGCCTGCAGCTGAACCGAAACCGACGAAGGAGACCGCCATGCGCAGCCGTCGCCCCATCAGCATCAACAACAGCCTCGTCCACGGCATCTGCAACTGCAACTGCTCCACCTGCGGCGTGAACAAGCCCGCCTACCACGGCCCGCGGGCCATGCAGGAGCGCGAGGTGACCGACGCGCTCATCCGCCGCGTGCTGGAGGCCGCGCGCGAGGGCGTCCACGTCCGGTACATCGCCAACTCCGGCGACGGCGAGCCGACCCTGCACCCGGAATTCACCGCGCGGATGAACGCCTTCGGCGGCATGCGCCGCTCCTGGTCGCACCCGACCCTGCCGGCGCCGGACGTCTCGGTGGTCACCAACGGCCTGCGCCTGGTGGAGCCGGAGGTGCTGGACGCCATCTGCGACAACGACATCCTGCTCTTCATCAGCTTCCCCACCTGCGTGCCGGAGCACTACGGCGAGATCATGTTCTCCGACGCGGCGAAGGGGAAGACGATGCTCACCAAGGCGCTGGCCGGCATCCAGGCGGCGATGAAGCGGGCCGCCGCGGGTGAGCTGAAGCGCCTGGCGTTCCACGTCTCGCCCCCGGTGCGCGAGCACATCCGCGGCGACTTTGCCAAGACGCTGGAGTGCCTGAGCAGCGGGGCGGCCAAGTTCGGGCTGAAGGAGCTGGAGTTCGTGCTCTTCCCGGCCACCTCGAACCGCACGGGCCTCATCCCGTCGCTCGGCAAGGGGATCGACTTCTTCAAGGACCTGACGCGCCGCTACCACAACCGGACGGTCAACGGGGTGCGCATCCGGATGGCGCCGTCGTTCAAGCGGTTCTATCCGCGCTTCGGCGACCTGGTGGACCTCATGAAGAGCCACGACGCGCCCTGCATCTGGAACGGCAACCTCTTCATCTCGCCGTTCGGCGACTCGGCCTGCTGCAACGACCAGACCATCCGGTGGCCGGAGGGGAACATTCTCAGCCACTCGGTCCGCGAACTGATGGAGAAGAAGGAGACGCGCGTGCCCGGCCCCGCCTGCCGCGGGTGCGACCAGCGTCCGGAGAAGCTGCGCGGGTCGCTGCTGGTCTGGGTCTACCGCATCTGGGCCGGCATCAAGACCCGGCGCACCCTCCGCAAGGCCGAAACGCTCCGCGAGCTGCCGGCCTGCACCGGCTGCGCCGAGGGGTGCGGCTCGTCGATGGAGCGCTCGGTTGCGTGAATGGTTCATGACGAAAATGCGGGACTACACCACGGGGTCGCCGCGCCCGGACCGGGCACATCCATTTCGATAGCCCCATCACAGGCTCAGCCGGACCGCGCCCTGTACGCTTCGCCCCTGGATGTTCAGTGCAGGTGTCGCCGGGCGCCTGAATGGCATCAGCCGAGCGCCCGGATGGCGTCGCGGAAGTAGCGCATCGTGATGCGGATTTCCGAGCGCCGGTTGCGGGCTATCCAGAGCTTCTCGAAACGCTTCTGCAGTGCTGTCATCCGTTTGGCCAGGGCGCGGCGGCGGGCCGGGGTGTCGGTGCCGTCGGGGCCGAAGGTGGCGAGCCGCTCCGCGGCCAGGTCGGTGCAGTCGAGCGCATAGAGCCAGTAGGGCAGGATGCCAAGAGGATCGGCCCCGCGGTCGCGCCGGACCCGGTCGAAGACGGCGCGAATCTCCGCCAGCGTCTTGCGCGCATCGGCGGCGAAGGCGGCGTTGAGGCGCAGGTGCGTCCGCTTCATGGTCCCGTTCTTTCCGATCCACACCTCCTCCGGGCCGATGTCCCGGAAGATGTCCGCATCCGGAAGCGAGAAGAACATGGCCTGCCAGGCGGAGCGGTTGCCCCTCCGGGCGAGAAGGCTGCTCAGGTCGCCGAAGCGGGTGATGGCGTCGGGGAGCGCGTCGTCGTCGGAGTGGAGGAATGCGCGGGCAAAGCGGGCGTCGAAGTCCTTGTGGTTGGCCTTCGGGTTCCAGGCCTGCTCGGCGCCGAAGAGGTAGCCGTGCCAGGAGAGTTCCATGAAGTTGTAGTGCCCGCCATCCCCCCAGTCGGTGTTGAGGAGCCCCTGCGCGCCGTGCCGGGCCCCGGCGGCGGCGAAGCCGGCGATGTTGTCGCGCGCTACGCTGACGCGGGGGAAGAGGCTGTTCCAGCCGTTGGTGCCCGGGCAAACGTAGTAGGGCAGGCCCGCGGCCTCGAAGTCGCGGGCGGCGTCGAAGTCGTGCTGGTGGCCGTAGCCCCAGTCGAGGACGGTGACGTCCTCCGGGATGGCTTCGATGAGCTCGGGATAGTGCCGGATGATGTCGCCCCAGAACTGGATGCGCTTGCCATAGCGGGCGGCGATCTCGCGCAGCCTGCAGACGTGGTCGAGGTAGACGCGGCCCTTCCCCTTGCGCTGGCAGAGGCGGTAGCTCTGCCCGAGGCCGAGGTCCCAGGTTTCGTCGCAGCAGACGTTGAAGCGCTCGGACCGGAAGAGGGGGAGGTACTCGGCGAAGAGGCTGTCGAGGAAGTCGTAGCTCTCCGGGCAGGCCGGCGAGAGGGTCCAGCCGCGGAGGTTGCGGTTGGGCGCCTTGGTGTCGGCCTCGGGGTCGTCGTACTGGCCGACGCCGCGGTCCTCGGCCAGGTGGCGGTATTCGGGGTGCGTCAGCACGGTTGCGAGGTGGCCGAAGCTGGCGAGCGACGGGACCAGCTCCACGCCACGGTCGGCGCAGTGCTGGTCGAGGGCGAGGATGTCCTCCGCGGTGAGGGGCGAGGCGCCCCGGCCGATCTTCGGGTGGCGTCGGAAGGCGAAGGTGTGCTCGACGTAGAGCTGGAGCTGGTTCACCTTGTGCGCGGCGAGGCCGTCGACGAGCTCGACCAGGCGCTCCCGCTTCGGCACCCGCCCGCGGCAGACATCGTAGTAGACGCCGCGGTCGGCGAAGGCGGGGCCGTCCTCGATGGCGAGGCAGGGGAGGGCCTTCGGGTCGGATTGCTGCACGATCTGCGCGAGCGTCCGCACCGCGTGCCGGGCGCCGGCGGGGCGGGCGGCCTCGATGACGATGCCGGTGGCGCCGATCCGCAGGCGGTAGTCCTCCGGCGCGAGGCCGAGGTCGACCTGCACCGTGATCGCGTCGTCCACCCCCGCGACCGCGATGCAGGGGCGGACGCGGGCGAAGACGACCCGCGCGTCGTCGGCCACCGCAGTCCAGGCCTGGGACGGCAGGCCGATCGGGAGCACGGAAGGGAGCGCGTATGTTCCTTTGCGCTTGCGGAGGCTTCGGGGCTGGGGCAGGAGGGCGAGGTCCACGGGGCGGCCTTTCGCAAAAGCGGTTGGCGGAGCGGGCCGGCGGGGACGGCGGCGCGGCCGCGGGGGCTCAGGACTGGAAGAGGTTGCGCTTCGGCACGCGGCCGACCGCCCCCCGCAGGCGCGGCACGAGCGCCTGGCGCACGGTCTCCATCCCCTCGTAGAGCTTCAGCTCCTCCTTGTCGACCACGTCGATGGCGCCGTAGCTCCGCGCGCGGTTGGCGATGTCGCTGCCGTCCTTGGCGATGGTGGAGCAGATGACGACGGGGACGGGGTAGTGCTTGCTCAGCTTCTTGAGGAACTGGAGGCCGTTGAGGCCCGGCATGATGATGTCGAGGCTCACGACGTCGGGGTTCTCGGAGAGGATGAGGTCGCGGGCCTGGAAGGCGTCGGCGGCCTCGCCGCAGACCTCGAGGTCGGGCGCGGCGGCGACGGCCTGGCCGATGAGCTTGCGGACGAGCGCGGAGTCGTCGACCACGAGCACGCGGGCCTTGCGGCTGGCGATGTCGCGGCGGCGCTCCTCGAGCCGGTCGCCTTCCTCGCTCTTGCGCACGGCGCGGACCTCGACCGCGCCGGCGCCGGTGTCGAAGGTGATGCGCCGGCCCCGGGCGCCGCCGATGTCCTCCTCGACGACGCGCACACCGGCCGCGCCGAGGGCCTCGCGCGCGGCGGCGATGTCGCGCTGGCCCACCTGGTGGCCCGCGCCGAGGTGGCTCACCACCGCGGCGCCGCCGTAGAGGCGGGCCTCGTAGTGCGCGGGGTTGGGGTCGACGCGGAAGAGGACGTCGAGGATGGCGGCGGTCGCGAGGTCGCCGTAGCGCCCCTTGTCGTCGACCTGGGCGGAGGGGGCCTTGTCGAGCATGAAGTGGTTCATCGCGGCGTGGCCTTCGCGCCGGTTGCGCAGGCAGACACTGACGCAGGAGCCGAGGAGCGTGCTGTAGACCTTCGGCCGGCGCGTGGCGCGGTAGTCGCCGGGGAGCAGAAATTCGCGTTCGACCGCCATCGCAAGCGCCTCCTCACCCGTTCCCGTCGAGCCGGGACCGCCCCGACCATACCCCACCGCGGGCGCAAGTCAAGCGCGGGCGCGGATTCGCAGGGTCATTCAATTCTTGCCATCCCGCTCTGGATTTGGCGGCGCCGATTCGGAAAAAGTCCCCTCTCCCTCTGGGAGAGGGTCAGGGTGAGGGATTTTTCACCGTCCGGGGCCCTCACCCCGGCCCTCTCCCGGAGGGAGAGGGAGAACGGAATGACCCTGGCGGATTCGGCGCGGGGGCGGTCAGTCTTCGTCGCGGGCGAGGACGGTGAGGAAGGCCTCCTGCGGCACGGTGACCATGCCGATGGACCGCATGCGCTTCTTGCCTTCCTTCTGCTTTTCGAGGAGCTTGCGCTTGCGGGTGATGTCGCCGCCGTAGCACTTGGCGGTGACGTTTTTGCTGAGGGCCTGGATGTTTTCGCGGGCAATGATCTTGCCGCCGATGCAGGCCTGCAGCGCGACCTGGAAGAGGTGACGCGGAATTTCGCGCCGCAGGCGGATGAGGATGCGGCGGGCGCGGCGCTCCGCTTCCGCCTTCGGGAGCACCATCGAGAGCGCCTCGACCGGCTGGCCGTGGACGAGGATGTCGACCTTCGCCAGGTCGGCGCTGCGGTAGCCGGTGATCTCGTAGTCCATCGTCCCGTAGCCGCGGGTGGCGGACTTGAGCTTGTCGTAGAAGTCGAAGACGATCTCGGCGAAGGCGACCTCGTAGGTCAAGAGCGCCCGGCTGCCGCCATGCAGGTACTCGATCCCCTTGTAGTCGGCCCGACGGTCCTCGGCGAGGGCCATGACGTTGCCGATAAACTCGTGAGGAACGAGGATCTGCAGTTTCGCCACCGGCTCGCGGAACTCCTTGATGCGCGTCGGGTCGGGGACGTCGGCGGGGCTGTGGACCTCGACGGCGGTCCCGTCGGTGAGGAGGATTTCGTAGGTGACGTTGGGCGCGGTCTGGATGAGGTCGACGTCGCTCTCGCGCTCCAGGCGCTCCTGGACGATCTCCATGTGGAGGAGCCCGAGGAAGCCGCAGCGGAAGCCGAAGCCGAGCGCGCCGGTGTTTTCGGGCTGGTAGGCGAGGGCGCTGTCGTTGAGGGCGAGGCGGTCGAGCCCCTTGCGGAGGGTCTCGAACGATTCGGACGCCGCGGGGTAGAGCCCGCAGTAGACCATGGGGCGCGGCTGCTGGTAGCCCGGCAGGGGCACCACGTCGCAGCCGTCGCGGGTGACGGTGTCGCCCACGCGGACGTCGGCGATGTCCTTGATGGAGGCGACGAGGTAGCCCACCTCCCCGACCGAGAGGCGCTTGCGGGGGTGCATCTCGCGGCGGAAGATGCCGAGTTCGGTGATCTCGTGGACGCGGCCGGTGGCGATCATGCGGATGCGGTCGCCGACGTTGAGGGTGCCGTCCATCATCCGGATCGAGGCGATGACGCCGCGGTAGTCGTCGTAGCGGCTGTCGTAGATGAGCGCCCGCGGCGGGGCCGCGGGGTCGCCGGTCGGGGCGGGGACGCGCTCGACGATGGCGGCGAGGCAGTCGGGCACACCGTCGCCGGTCTTGGCGGAGACGCGCAGGATCTCGTCCGCATCGCAGCCGAGGAACTGCTCGAATTCTTCGCTCACGCCGTCGAGGTCGGCGGTGGGGAGGTCGATCTTGTTGATGACCGGAAGGATTTCGAGCTCGGCGTCGAGGGCGAGGTAGGCGTTCGCCAGCGTCTGCGCCTCCATGCCCTGGCTCGCGTCGGCCAGGAGCAGTGCCCCCTCGCAGGCGGTGAGGCTGCGGGAAACCTCGTAATTGAAGTCGACGTGCCCGGGGGTGTCGATCAGGTTGAGGATGTACTCCTTCCCCTCGTGGACGTAGGGGAGAGTGATGGTGTGGGCCTTGATGGTGATGCCGCGCTCGCGCTCGAGATCCATGTCGTCGAGCAACTGCT
>CAZKKD010000194.1:0-4569 GCA_964553265.1 uncultured Planctomycetales bacterium
GCCCCCGACGGCCGGCCGCGTGCCGGTGCCGCCGGCGGTCGCGACGGCGTGGAAGGCGCTGGTGCCGGGGCCCAGTTCCTCGGTGTCGCCGTCGAACTCGATCTCCCGCATCACCGTTTCCACCGCTGTGCCTACCTTGGCCGCGCTCTGGAAGCGATCGTCCGGGTCGGCCTGGAGCATGGTGTCCACAAGCTGCCCGAGGCTGTCCGGCACATCCGCCACCATCATGGAGAGGGGGACGAGGTCCTCCTCCGCGAGCATGAAGAGCACCTCTTCGACGCTCTCCCCGTGGAAGGGCGGCTGGCCCGACAGGGCGTGGTAGAGGATGGCCCCGAGGGAGTAGATGTCGGTGCGCGCATCGGCCTCGCCGCCGCCGGTGGCCTGCTCGGGAGCGACGTAAAAGGGCGTGTCGCCGGCGCTCTCGACAAGCTGCTTCAGGTTGCGGATCGGATGCGGCACGCTGCCGAAGCCGCTGATCTTCACGGTCTTGTCCGGCATGATCACGAAGTACGACGGGGTGAGCTCCAGGTGGAAGATGCCCCGTGCGTGCCCGCACTCCAGCGCCGCGGCCGCGGAGGCGGCGATGTGGAGGGCGAAAGGTGCGTCGAGCCGGCCCCGCGTGGTGAGGAGGCGCCGGAGGCTGAGCCCCTGGACGTATTCCTGCGTGTAGTAGAGCCGCCCCTTGACCGAGCCGGCGGTCAGGATGCGCAGAATGTTGGGGAACTTGGGCTGGGCGGCCTTGCGGGCGCACTCCTGGAAGCGCTGGACGTACGCCGGGTCGCTCATGGCCTGCTTGCTGAGGGCGCGGAGGCTGACCACCTGTCCGGTGTCGGTGTTCCGGGCCTTGTAGGTGACGCCGTTGGCGTCCCGGCCGAGCTGCTGCATCACCTCGTAGTCGCCGAAGATGCGCTTCTTCTTGTCGCTCTCCCCGCCGGAGTCCTCGATGACGGGGGCCTCTTCGGTCTGCAGGCGCGGCGCGTCCTGGGGGACCTGGCGCTGTTTGCGCAGGAGGTTCTTCACCTGTTCGACGGTGAGATAGCCCTTCTGGGCCATGAGCTCGCCGAGGCGGGGCGGGGTCTTGCCGGCGGTGCGGGCCTCCTCCTGGAGACGCAGGCACTCCTCGATCTGGTCCTCGGTGACGAGGCCCGTCTGCATGACCAGCTGGCCGAAGATGTTGTTGCGGATGTTGCCCATCCCCACCCTCCATGCGCACGGGCGCTCCCCGTGGGCGCAGTCCCTGCAATCCCCACTATTTATCATATCCAAAAGGACTTGGGCCTGCAATCAAAACGTCACCAACCCCGGGCGAAAAGATTGACAGCACCGGCAATTGGTGTATATGTAGGGTGCGCAACCCCCGGGCAAAATGCCCGCTCGCGTAGCTTTCTATGGAAATTGCCGCCATGGCCAAGGTCGAGGTCCTCGAAGGATACAGCGTCGGCGAGAGCTTCGTCATCGAAGACGAGGTGACCATCGGGCGCAGCCTGGCCAACGGGGTCTGCCTGCCGGACAGCCGCGCGAGCCGGCACCACGCGCGCATTTTCCGCGACACCTCGGGGGCCTACTTCATCGAAGACCTCGACAGCGCCAACGGGACGCTGCTCCACGGCAAGCCCCTGCCGCCCAAGACGGCCGCCCCCCTCCACGACGGGGACGAACTGCAGGTCTGCGCGACGCGCATGGTCTTCCGCGCGCCGGATGCCCCCGCGGCGCCGTCCGCCGCGGCCCGGTGGCCGGGCGGGAGGGCGCTGGGCGGGGGGCGGGGCGCCGGACCGGGGCGGGGGGGGGACGGCCAGGGCGGCAGCCGCAACTTCGACGGGCTGGAGGTCAAGGTCGCCGACGACGCCAACGGCGGCCCCGCGGTCAACGCGCAGCTCGACGCCTCGATGAGCATGGTGATGCTCCGCGACGACGAGAGCGGGAGCGACAAGGGCCTCCAGGACGCGATCCGCCGCCTGCAGGCGATGTGCCAGGTGAGCGAGGCGCTGGGCAACATCCTGGACCAGGAAGCGCTGATGCAGAAGATCATCGACTCGATCTTCGACCTCTTCCCCGCCGCCGACCGCGCCTTCATCATGCTCCGCGACAAGGACGCCGACGGCTTTGTCCCCGTGGCGGCGCGCAAGCGCGGCGGCGACGACACCGCCGCCGACGAAGCGGCCATCAGCCGCACCATCATCGAGGAGGTGGTGAACAACAAGCGCTCCATCCTCAGCTCCGACGCGATGAGCGACGACCGCTTCAGCAGCCAGGTCTCCATCGCCAACCTCTCGATCCGGAGCATGATGTGCGCGCCGCTCCTGGTGGGGGGGGACATCCTGGGCCTCATCCAGGTCGACACCCAGCGGGGCGTGCGCACCTTCACCGAGGAGGACCTGGAGGTGCTGACCGGCATCAGCGCCCAGGCGGCCATCTCGGTCAAGAACGCGCAGCTCTACGAGGCGGTGGAGATGGAGACGAGCCGCCGGACCAGCCTCCAGCGCTACTTCAGCCCCAACATGGTGGAGCTGATGATGTCCGGCGACGTCAACACCGAGCTCGGCGGCAAGACCTATACCGGCACCGTCTTCATGTCCGACATCATCGGCTTCACCCCGATGAGCGAGACGATGGACCCGGCCGAGCTGGTGGCGAAGCTCAATCGCTACTTCACCGTCATGCAGAAGATCATCTACGACAACGGCGGCAACGTCGACAAGTTCGAGGGCGACGCCATCATGGCCTTCTGGAGCGTGCCGCGGCACGTGGACGGCGACGAGGTGCGGGCGGTGCTGACCGGCGTGGAGATGCAGGCGAAGCTCTGGCCCTTCAACGTGGAGATGGAGGCCGACGGGCAGTCGCCCATCCACATGGGAATCGGGCTCAACTCCGGGTCGTTCGTCGCCGGCAATGTCGGCAGCGAGGACAAGATCGAGTTCACCCTCATCGGCGACAACGTCAACCTCGCCGCCCGCATCGAGGGGCGCGCCGGCCGGACGCAGGTGCTCGCGGCCGAGAGCACCTACGAAGCCGCGGGGGGCGAGCTGGCCGCCGTCCGCCTGCCGCCGACGATGCTGAAAGGCAAGAGCAAACCCATCGCCATCTACAGCATCCGGGGCGTCCGCCGCGGGGCCGAGGAGTGGGCCCTGAACCTGCCGTGCGTCCACGCCGGCGACGGGACCGACGCCGGGCTCCTGACCGCGATGAGCGGCACCGGCGCCGAGGTGCGCCTGCTTCTCAGCAGCCAGGCCGCGGTGGCGCAGGGCGCGCGCCTGCGCCTGGCGGTGACGCTGACGGAACACCACGAGCCGTTGCCGTTCGAGGCGACGGTGGAGGCGGCCAACGTGCTGGAGATCCGGCCGGAACTCACCTACACGCGCGCGGTCCTGAACGAGGTGGCCGGCGACGCGATCCTCGGATTCCTGCAGCCGGGCGCCTGCCTGGACACCTCGCTCACCTGGAACGAGATGCAACGCTCCTGAGCGGGCGCGCTTCACGGCCGTCCGTCGGCACCCCTTTCTTCCCCTTGTCGATGCGCAGGGCGCTGCGCCCGGTTCCCCGTTTTGCGGGAGGCGCCGTCCGTCGTGTCCCGCCGGCCGCTCAGCGCGGGGCCGGCCAGGCGTCGGGGTCGAACGGTTCGTCGCCCACCGCCTTCTGCAGCCGGTCGAGTTCGGCAACGAGACGGTCGCGCACCTCGGCGTAGGCGGGGTCGTCGTAGACGTTGCGGAGTTCGTGCCCGTCCTCCTGCAGGTCGAAGAGCTCCCACTCCGGCGGATGGGCCGCGAAGTCCTGGTGATCGTTGCTGCGCGCTTCCCACTCCTCGGCCGGGACCGCGTCGAGGGGGTGGGCGTAGTAGTAGATGAGCTTGTAGCGCTCGGTGCGCACGCCGTAGTGGGCGTAGACGTTGTGGTGCGCGCCGTGCATCCAGTAGCGGTAGTACATCGCGGTCTGCCAGTCGGCCGGCCGCTCGCCCTGCAGCAGCGGCCGGAAGGAGCGGCCCTGCATGGCGTCCGGCGCGTCGACCCCGGCGAGGTCGAGGAAGGTCTGCGCGAAGTCGACGTTGAGAATCATGTCGCGGCAGCTGCTGCCGGGGGCAATCGCCCGCGGGTAGCGGATGACGAAGGGCATCCGCAGCGACTCCTCGTACATGAAGCGCTTGTCGAACCAGCCGTGGTCGCCGAGGAAGAACCCCTGGTCGGAGGTGTAGACGACCACGGTGTCCTCGGCGAGGCCCTCGGCGTCGAGGGCGTCGAGGAGTCGGCCGACGTTGTCGTCCACCGAGGCGATGCAGCGGAGGTAGTCCTTGATGTAGCGCTGGTACTTCCAGCGTTTCTCCCCGTCGGCGTCGAGGCCGGGGGGCGGGGCGCTCTTGAGGTCGACCTCGTTCAGGTCGCGCTCGATGCGCATGGTGGCCGCGGCCGCGGCGGCGGCGCGGGTCGCGTAGTCGTCGTCAACGGTTTCGGGGTAGGGGATCTCCACGTCCTCGTACATACGGGCGTGCCGTTCGTCCGGCTCCCCGGGGCGGTGGGGCGCCTTGTGGGGCGTGAGTCGGCCGCACGGGCGGTCGGGGTCGCCGCTGCGGGGCCGCGC
>CAZKKD010000194.1:4579-7805 GCA_964553265.1 uncultured Planctomycetales bacterium
GGGGGGCGATGTGCAGGGGCGGGTAGAGCCGGGGGGGCGGGGGGGCCGGGTCCAGGGGGGGGGGGGGCGCCGTGGGGTGGGTGAGGGGGCAGAAGGGGCGGTCGGGATCGCGGCGGCGGATCCAGTCGATGGGGCGGTCGGTGATGAGGTCGGTGGCGTAGCCGGGGACCACCTTCTTTCCGTCGGGCTCGATGAATTCCGGGTCGTGGTAGAGCCCCTGGCCGGGGAGGACGCTCCAGGCGTCGAAGCCGGCGGGTTCGTGCGCGGGGCCCTGGCCGAGGTGCCACTTGCCGAAGACGGCGGTCTGGTAGCCGGCCGCCCGCAGGAGCTTCGGGAAGGTGGTGAGGCGGTTGTCCATGTGCGTCTCGAGGGTGGTGACGCCGTTGACGTGGTTGTAGGCGCCGCAGAGGATGGCCGCGCGGCTGGGGGTGCAGATGGAGTTGGTGCAGAAGCAGTTGTCGAAGCGCATTCCCCCGGCGGCGATGCGGTCGAGGTGGGGCGTCTCGTTGATGCGGCTGCCGTAGCAGCTCATCGCGTGGGCGGCGTGGTCGTCGGTCATGATGAACAGGATGTTCGGGCGGCGGTCGGCCATGGGAGGGCTCCTCGGCGGGGCGGATGCGGTGCGCTTCCGGGCCGCCCGCGCGCGGTCCGGAGGCGGGACCATCCTAGAGCCGGCCGCCCGGAGCCGTCAATGCGAAAGCGCGTCCCCGCCGAAGCGGGCCCGTCGCCGCCGGACGCTGCCGGGGGTGCAGCCGAGGTGCTTGCGGAAGCTGTTGCAGAAGTAGGCGTAGTCGCCGAAGCCCACCATCATGCCGATCTGCTTGATGGGGAGGTCGGTCTCCGCGAGGAGCGCCTGCGCCCGCCGCAGCCGCACGTGGAGGAGATACGCGTACGGGCTCTGGCCGATGTGCGCCTTGAAGAGGCGGGAGAAGTGATAGCGCGAGAGGCCGGCCCGGCGGGCCAGGGTGGCGACGTCGATGTCGATCTCGTGGTAATGCTCCTCGATGAATTCCCGCGCCCGCGCCACCGGTTCCGGCGGCGGCGCCGCCCGGTCCGCGCCGGTGCGGTAGAGCTCCATGAAGAGGCGGTACACCTCCGCCGAGAGGGCGAACTCGTCGGGCGGATGCCCCGCGGCGAAGGCCGCCTGCAGGGCGCGGAGCAACCGGACGGGCGTGCTCTCGAACGGGAGCTCGACCACCGGCCCGCGCCGGCGGATGAGCTCCTCGGTGTGGTGGAACGCCGCGTCCCCGCCGACGCAGACATAGACGAACTCCCAGGACCCGCCCGCCGGCAGCCAGTACTGCGTGTCGCTCGGGAAGACGGCGAGGAAACCCCTGCCGGCCGGGAGCGGCCAGGTGCGGCCGGTCTTCCCGTCGCGGAAGCGTCCCTCGCCGGCGAGGGTGTACTGGAAGATGCAGGTGTCGAAGCGGGTGTTGTTGTCCCAGCGGTAGGCGTCGGGGTCGGTTTCGCGCGAATGGCCGATGCCGGAGGCAATGCAGCGGTGCGCCCGGAGACCCATCCCGGGGGCGATGCGGGCCTCGTCGCGGCGGGGGGCGGATGCGTCCGGAGGCGGCATGCGGGCTCCTGCGGGGCGTTCCGGGCCGTTTCCGGGGCGTTCTGCCGGGGGTGCGGCCGGGTCAGCCAGACAGCACAAAACCACAATAAAACCGCAATATATCACTAGGGGGTATGATTTACAAGGGGTTATGTGGCCGCATACTATTTCTATTCAAGAGAGGGCGGCGCCACGGCGGCGCGGCCACAACGCGAAGACGAAGGAGAGCGCAATGGCGATCAAGGTGGCCTTTATCGGGGCGGGCAGCATCGGCTTTACGCGGACGCTGACGCGGGACCTTCTGACGGTGCCGGAATTCCAGGACACCGTCTTCTCGTACCACGACATCAACAAGCACAATCTCGACATGGTGACCCAGCTCGTGCGCAAGGACATCGAGGGGAACAAGTTCGCCGCCAGGGTGACCGCGACGATGGATCGCCGCAAGGCGCTGGAGGGCGCGGACTACGTGGTCAACGCCACCCGCATCGGCGGACTGGAAGCGTTCAAGACCGACATCGACATTCCGCTCAAGTACGGCGTCGACCAGTGCGTGGGCGACACTCTCTGCATCGGCGGGATCATGTACGGCCAGCGGAACATCCCGTGCATCCTGGACTTCTGCAAGGACATCCGCGAGGTCGCCAAGCCGGGCGCCGTCTTCCTCAGCTACGCCAACCCGAACGCGATGAACACCTGGGCGGCCAACCACTACGGCGGCGTACAGACCATCGGCCTCTGCCACGGCGTGATGGGCGGGCACCACCAGATCGCGCAGGTCATCGAACTCCTGATCAACAAGGGCAGGAAGAAGGGCGGCAAGAGCTACAAGCCCGTCGCCACGAAAGAGGTCGACATCATCTGCGCCGGCATCAACCACCAGACCTGGTACGTCCAGGTGCTCTACGACGGCAAGGACTGGACCGACCGCCTGCTGGAGGGCTTCGAGCAGCACCCGACCTACAAGAAGACCGAGAAGGTCCGCATCGATATGCTCCGCCGGTTCGGCTACTACTCCACCGAATCGAACGGCCACCTCTCCGAGTACGTGCCCTGGTACCGGAAGCGGCCGAAGGAGATCAAGAAGTGGATCGATCTCTCCGCCTGGATCCACGGCGAGACCGGCGGCTACCTCCGCGTCTGCACCGAGGGGCGCAACTGGTTCGAGACCGATTTCCCGAACTGGCTTGAGGAGGATCCCCCCGAGATAAGCCCCGAGAACCGCGGACATGAGCATACGAGCTATATCATCGAATCCCTGGAGACCGGCCGTACATACCGGGGCCACTTCAACGTGGTGAATAACGGGTGCATTACCAATCTGCCCGATGATGCGGTGGTGGAGGTGCCGGGTTATGTGGACCGCAACGGTGTAGGCATACCACAGGTCGGGGATCTGCCAATGGGGTGCGCGGCGGTCTGCCAGGCCTCGATTGATGTCCAGCGGCTCTCCGTGGAGGCGGCGGTGAACGGAGAACGCGAACTGCTCGTGCAGGCGATGATGATGGATCCGCTCACCGGGGCCGTATGCAATCCGCCCGAAATAGACCAGATGGTGGACGAGATGCTGGTGGCCGGAGAAAAGTGGCTCCCGCAGTACGAGGAGGACATCGAGAGGGCCAAACGACGCCTCGACGAGGGGGATCTGATACCCACCCGGGACGGCTATGA
>CAZKKD010000195.1:0-7785 GCA_964553265.1 uncultured Planctomycetales bacterium
GGCTGCGCGCCGGGCGGGGGGACGGCCAGCGCTGGCGGGCCGGTGGTGACGTGGACCTGCACGTGGCCGCCGACGGCCGCGCGGCCGGCGGCCGGCACGGCGACCGTCGCGGTCACGCCGCCGGTGTTCGGAGCGATCCAGAGGAGCTGGCCGGGGTCACGGCGGCTGAGGACCAGCACCTCGCCGCGGGCGGCCAGGTCGGCGCCGGCGACGGTCTTGCCGTGGTGGTAGAACTGGTTGCGCTCGTCGCCGTCGCGCTTCTTGCCCGCGGGGAGGAAGTCCCAGGTCTTCAGCCGCCGGCCTTCTTCGGCGTCGATGACCTGCACGTAGGCGTTCTGCTGGAGCATGTAGAGCCGCCCCCGGCCGTCGGCCGCCAGGGACGCGCCGCCCTGAAAGCGCCCCCGCGTCACGTCGCCGCGGCCGCGGGTCCAGTGGCGCTGGGCGCCGTCGTGCGACTGCTTGAGGAGGACCGGCGCCGTCTCCGTAACGGTGGCGGCGATGTAGAGCCCGGTCCCGTCGGCCGCCAGCGACGCCGGCCCGCCGTGGTTGCCGATCCAGGGATCGTACGGCGCGGAGCCGGGACGGATGCCGACGCTGGTGACGTACTCGGCCCGCAGGCCCCCGGTCACCAGCACCCGCCAGGTATACGTTCCCGGCGGCAGGGGCCGGCCCCTGCTGTCGAGCCCGTCCCAGTGGAGCGTATGCGTGCCCGCCGGATAGGGCTCGCCCCGCAGGAGCTCCCGCAGGAGCACCCCGTCGCCGTCGTAGATTGCGGCGGAGACGCGGCCTTCGGCCTCCAGCGTGACGTCAAAGGACACCGGCATCGCGCCCGTGCCGTCCGCCTCCGCGGCGCGCGCCGTCCCGGCCAGCGAAAGGACGAGACAGACGAGCGCCGCCGCGAGCGCCGCCCGGACGTGACCAGCGTGGCGCCTCCGCCCGGGCGCCATCATTCCACCGTCCCCGTGCCCCACTCGTCCGGTTCGAGCCGGCTCTCGTTGGGGATGTCGTCGACGACATTGGCGGAGAAGCTGTTGTTGCTCCAGTACGCCCGGGTCTGCGTGCGCGTGCCCTTGGCGTTGCCGAAGATGTAGCCCACGTCCATCTTCACCGTCTGCCCGGCCTCGGGCCGCCAGCCGAGAAGATCGAGCGGCGCCGTCACCAGCGCGGTGAAGCCGGTGTCGGTGGGTTCGTACTTCAGCCCGACCTGATCGGTGGACTCGATCCGGTCGAAGGGCTCTTCGCCGGTGGGCGACTGCAGCACGATGCGCTCACCCTTGAAGCCCTGGACGCGCGGCCGGTAGACCATCGTGAACGGATCACCGTCCCGGCGGGTGACCAGGAGGCGCACGTCGCCCGGCGCGGGGGTCTCCCGCTCGGGATTGGCCTTCGGGTTGGTGGCGATCTGCAGGTCGAGGCAGTTGCCGCCGCGGAAGATGAGGCGGTCCTCCGGCGTGCCGTTGACGAGCGGATGCGGCGTGGTGACGGTGTAGTGGAGGTAAAGGTTCTTGTCGTCCACGGCCACCCGCGTCTCGAAGCCGCGCCCGTCCTCCAGCGTCTTGCCGACGGGCGGCGCTTCCGGCAGGGCGGCGAGGCCCCGGACCACCGTCAGCGCGGCGCGGCCGGCCTTGGCGGCCTCCCAGTCCGCGAGCGCCCGGGTGGCGGCGGCGACGTCCTCGGGGGTGTGCTCGTAAGTACCGCCGGGGAGCGCCTGCAGGGTGTCGAGGCCAAGGACCTCCCAGACGCGCGTATCCTGACCGCCGTGGATGAGGAAGATGCGCTCCTTGCCGTCGATCGTCAACTGGACGAAGCTCCCCCCCTGCCCTTCCGGCTGGCTGCCCTGGTGCTCCTCGCTCCGGCCCAGGCGCCCGTCGGAGAGGAGGTCGCCGACAAAGACGCCGGTCGGGGTGTGGAAGACGTGGTTGACGCCCCAGTAGACCATGTAGGCCACGTAGTCGCCGGCCACGCCCAGCTTGCCCGTCGTGCCCCAGAGGTTGCCGGGGTGGATGACCGGCTTGCCGAGCGACCGCTTCCAGTGATCGATGCCGGTGTAGGCCCACTCCACCGTCCCGTCCGGCTTGCGGCGGCTGATGGTGGGCGAGCCGTAGCGCGGGTAGACGTAGCCGTCGATGTCCGGCGCCTGCCCGACCGGCACCGCCTCCAGCTTCGCGGCGTCGTAGACGGGCTGGCCGGCGTCGGTCACCCGCTCGGGCCGGAGCGCATGGCCGCTGCTGAGGTAGACCACCAGGTCCCGGTCGATGGTGAGGCGCACCTTGTACATCGGTTCGGAGAGCTTCACCACCTCGTCGGGCTGCACGGACTGGTCGTCGTTGGCGTCCTGCCAGAGGTAAGCCTCGTTGCGGCGGCGCTTGCCGTCCTTCTCCTCCTCCCGCGGGCCGAGATAGGCCTTGGGGTAGCCGCCGAAGACCTTGACGAAGGGCTTCATCAGGTCGCCGTCGCGACGGAGCACCGTGTTGGAACCGACGAAGTACTGCTGTCCGTTCGCGGCGGTGAAGAGCCGGGGCGAGCCGTTGTAGGCGCTCGGGTTGGGCGGGGCGATCATGTTCGGCGCGGTCTTGCGCCAGATGGTGGTGAGGGGGTAGCCCTTGTCCTTCTTCCAGTCAATCTTCCAGAGGACGTGGTGGGCGTAGATCTCGTCCGGCCGGGCCGGATCGATGTGGCCGTAGGCGAAGTAGCCGGACGAGCCGAAGAACTCGTCGACGTTCTCGCCGGTCTGGCCGTCCCAGACGCTGATGCGCTTCGGGCCGTCGGTGGTTTCGGCCACCCAGACCCGTCCGTCCTGGTCCACGTCGATGCCGCCGGGCTCGTACATGCCGGCGGGGTCGTACCGCCCCTTCGCGGGCCGGCCGCCCGCCTTGCCGGGCGCGCGCAGCCGCTTGCCCTCGGGGCTGAAGACCTGCACCTGCTGCACCGTGCCCGCGAGGGCGACAAAGACCTCGCCCGCGTCCGAGACGGCCAGGCCCCGCGGTTCGTCCAGGCCGGTGATGACGGGGTCGCCCGCCTTGCCGTCGCGGACGAAGACAACGCCGTCGTTCTGGACCGCGGCCAGCGATCCGTCCGGCCGCATCGCCAGCCGGCCGGGCGCAGGCACCGACCAGGTCTCGGCCAGGTTGCCGTCGAGGTCGAAGACGCCGAGGAGGTCGCGCTTGCCGTAGGCGACATAGATGCGCTCGCCGTCACAGGCAAGGCCCGTCACGGTGTTGGTCTCCTTGTCGCCGCCCTCCGGCGCGACGAGCGCCTCCATGCCGGGCTGGAAGTTGAGCGTCCGCGAGGACGAGAGCTCGATGGCCGTGACCCCGCCGGTGTTGGACCAGCCGTGCCCGCCAGCCAGGAAGAGGCGTTTGCCGTCGGTGGCAAGGTGTTCGGCCGTACGCTTGGAGCCCCACAGCTTCTTCCCCTTCAGATCCACCCGGATGACGCCCCAGCCGAACTCGCAGGTGC
Source organism: uncultured Planctomycetales bacterium (assembly GCA_964553265.1). Classification (GTDB taxonomy): domain Bacteria; phylum Planctomycetota; class SZUA-567; order SZUA-567; family JAFGNG01; genus CAZKKD01. The sequence continues at coordinate 3,460 of CAZKKD010000195.1, forward strand.
CCCAGGCGAGGACCATGCCGTTCTTGATGGCCAAGACGGTGGTGGGCGCCCCGTGATCGCCGCCCCAGCCGCCGGTGTTGTCCTCGGTCGGGTACGGCGGCTGGCCGGAGTTGTGGACGCTGAAGCGATACTTGGTCTTGATCGGATCGTGCACCACGCCCCGCCAGGAATAGGTGCCGGCCGGGAGCGGCTTGCCGTCCTTGTCGAGGCCGTCCCAGCGCTCGCGGTTCGCGCCCTCGGGGCGGCGCTGCTGCGGGACGATGATGCGGACGGATTCGTTCGCTTCGTTGAAGAGCTGGACGGTGCACTCGCCCTCGCGGGGCAGGCTGTAGGCGAAGGTGAGCGGCAGCGGCTGCTCGGGGGGGAGGTCCTTCTCCACCCACTCGCGGGGGATGTCGCCCTCGGGCCAGAACTTGAGCGTCCCCCAGACGCCGCTGGACTGGTAGGGGAAGCCCGCCTGTGCCATCAGGTTCCACGCCCAGGCCGAGCCTCCGGCCGTCTTCAGCCCGTCGCGCCGGCCCCAGAAGATGGCCATCGATGCGGCAAGCGTGTCCCTGGCCTCGGGGACACGCTTCATCTTGAGCGTCGTCCAGGGGATGCGGTACTCGAAGGTGTAGCTCAGCCCGTCCTCGCCCTGTTTGTACGCGGCCTCGAAGTGCTCCGGCGGAACGTAGCCGTTCTCGTACAGGTCCGGCCGCAGCGCCTTGGTGAAGCCCATCCCCTGGAACATGGCCAGGGACGGCTCCTGTCGGTCGGTGAAGTACCACAGCATCATCGTCGCCACCGGCGAGACGTTCTTGTGCTCCTTCTTGAAGCTGCTGTAGGCAAGCGGCTGCTCGTCGTCGGGGTCGAGGCTGAAGAAGATCTGGCAGACGTCCGCGTCCCAGGCCCGCGAGGGTTTGGTCTTGGGATCGTGGCGGTTCATCATGGGCGAGCTGTCGCGCACGACGCCGCCGATGTAGAGCGCTTCGCCGTCGTACATCATGGCGACCTTGCCGCTCTGGGTCTCGCGCGTCTCCGGCACGACATAGTAGTTGATGTGGCCCGAGAAGTCCCAGTCCTCCAACGAACCGTCGACGGTCACCCCCTCGGGTGCGGGCACCACGTACAATTCCTTGTTGTGCCCCATCCCGCCGCCGGCCATCACCGTCCCTCCGTGGAAGGCAAGCATCCCTGCCACCATCAGCGCCACGAGTACGCCGATCCGCGTCCAGCACCGCATCCGATCCGCCATCATGCCTTGCTCCTCCATTTTGGAACCCGCGTCTGTTCAAATTCCCTGTTGACGCAATACGGTTCAGCGTTGCGGTGGCACGGCCATCCTGGCCGTGAACTCATGGGCTGGAAGCCCATGCCGCGGCGCAGTGGCGATCTCAACGGAACCGTATCGCCTTTTGACGGCCCTGCACCGCGCGTGGTCGCCAACGGGCGACGGCGTTGCCGGCAGAGCGGTTGCCATGCCGGCCTGTCGCGCTACGCTTCCGCTTCCTCGGCCGGCAGGGGATCGACGCTGTGCCAGGCCGGGGCCTGCGTAATGGTTTCTTGGAACGGTCCCTCCCGGCGCTGGCGGTCCAGAAGCGCCACCGCGTCGCGCAGGACCGCACCGAGATCGTAGGCCAGCAGCTCCAGCGGCACGGCCGGCCCGGCCAGGAGGGGCAGGCTGCCCCCCGCCCCCACGGCCAGGTCCTCCGGTACCCGCACCCCGGCCGCCACCAGGCCCGCCACGGCGCCGTCAATCAGGTTGTCGTCGGTGATCACCAGCCCCTCCGGCCGGTCCGCCGACGGCCCGCGCATGAGGAGTTGCGTGCAGTGATTGGTGGCCGTCGCGTCGCGCCACTCCACCGCCTGGCGCCAGTACGGCGGGCACACCATGCCCCGCTCGGCCAGGAGCGGATCCAGCCTGCGCGGCGCCGCCAGCTCGCTGCCCCGCAGGCGATGAAAGAGAATCGCCACCCGCCGGCACCCGCGTTCGGCCAGGCGGTCCAGCGCCCCGGCCAGCCAGCGCTTCGGGTCGAGACGCAACGCCGGCCACCGCCGGCCGCCACCGCTGTGGATCTCCACCCGCGGCAGCCCCGGCGCGTCCACCACCGGCGTGTCGTGCAGCCCATGCGTGGGGTTGGCGAAGATGAGGCCGGCCAGGCGCTGACGCGCAATGTCCTGCACCAGCCGCTCGTGGTCCCCGCTCGCGTTGCGACTGTCGATGCCGTAAAAGGAGAGGAAGTGCCGCCCCGTCTCTTCCTGCACCCGCGTCGCGGCGAAGGCAAGCGTCTGATAATACCGCGACCACTGCCACTGCGCGGCCGGCGCTTCCGGGTCGAAGGCGAAGACCAGGCCGACGTTGTGGATGTGCGGCGGCTCTTCGACCACGAACGAGCCGACCCGCGGGCGGATCTCGATGAATCCGTCGGCGGCGAGCTGGTTGAGCGCATTCTGAATGGTGACATTGCTGACGCCAAAGCGTTGTGAAAGAACGAGATGTGTCGGCAACTTCGTGTTCGGCGCCAACGCCCCGTCGATGATCTCCCGGCGCAGCGCATCCCGGATGCCGGCCGCGCCATGCCGCTTGCCCGGTCCGCGCCTGGACTTCGTCTGCCGGTTCTGCACCATGGGGCCTCCTGAGTCACCTGAACAGAATCATAGCTAACTCAGAAATCCTGTCAACAGTCTTTTTTGCCCCGGGCTGCTGCCCAGGCTGCCGGCAGGAAGTGTCGCGGGACGGGAATCCGGATCCGGATCTACGCTTGACGTGAAAGCGCTTCAGGCCGGCGCTGCGGTGTCGGGGCTGTCGAGGCTGTCGGGAAGCGCGGCGACGGCGCTGTCCCAGTCGGCGAAGCAGGCCGCGGCGACGCCGCCCGCCAGCGCGGCGCCGAGCGCCGCCTCTTCCCGCAGCGGGGGCAGGCCGAGCGGCAGGCCGGTGCGGGCCTCCAGGATCCCGCGGACGACGGGATTGCGCCGGACCGCGTTCCCCGACCCCACCAGCCGCTCGGCGCGGACGCCCGCGTCGGCGGCGCGGTCGGCGAAGGCGAGAAGCTCGTCCACCATGCCGGTCAGCATCGCGCGGCAGAGCGGCCCCGGGCGCAGGTTGTCGAGGTCGATGCCCCGCAGCGTCCCGCGTCGGTCGGGCGCCTGGCGCGTTCCGGCGAAGCACGGTTCCGCCTCCAGGCCGGCGGCGTCGGCGGGCGCGTCCGCGGCGAGGCGGTTCATCCGTTCGTAGAGCGCACCGTCGTCGATCCCGTCCGCGCCGAAGAGGACCGCGCCCGCTTCGCGGAAGAACGCCGCCAGCGCCGCGTAGGCCCGGCCGCCGCAGAGGCTGGCCCCGGTCAGGAGGCGGCGCGCACCCGCCAGGGGGCGGACCTCCAGCCCCGGCGCGCGCAGGTACCCGTCGGTCGCAATCGACACCTGCCCGCCGGTGCCGAGGTTCACGAGCAGCGTCCCCGCCAGCGCCGGAACGCTGCCGAAAAAGCACGCCTGGTTGTCGCCCAGTCCCACCGCCACCGGCAGTCCCGCGGCGAGGCCCGTCTCCGCCGCCGCGTCCGCGACCAACTCCCCGGCGCGCGTCCCGGTGGGCAGGACCGGCGGCAGCAGGTCGGGCGGCAGGCCCAGCGCCGAGGCCGCGCCGGGCAGCCAGCGCCCGCCGTGCGCGGTGTCGAAGAGCCCCCAGCCCGCCGCATCGGTCGGGTCGGTGCAGGCGCGGCCGGTGAGCCGCCGCACCACGAGATCCATGATGGTGAGCGCGGTCGCCCCCGGCGCCAGGAGCCCCTCCCGCGCCCAGCGGAAGAGCGTCCCCCCGCCGTAGCCCGTGGCCCGCCGGCCCCCCCCGTGGAGCGCCCCGTCCGGCCCCGGGCCCCCGGCGGTCACCCCCGCCCGGGCCGTCGCGCCAGGTGACGAAGGGCGAGACGGTCCGCCCGTCCGCGTCGGCCAGCACGACCCCGTGCATCTGCCCGGTCACGCCGAGGCCCGCAATGTCGCGCCGGCGCGCCACCAGCCCGCCCACCACCTGCGCCACCAGGTCCACGCCCGCCCGGACGAGCGCCTCGGCGTCCTCCTCCACCGCCGGCGGCGGCAGCGCCGCGGCGGCGGTGTTGGGCGCGTCCTCCACCGCCAGCAGGCGGCCGCTGGCCGGCTCGAACGCGACGGCGCAGAGCTTGGTGGTGCCGATGTCGAGGCCGATCAGGATCTCTGGCATGGGGGTCCCCACCCGCAACGATGTTCCGGTCGCCAACGCTGCCCGCCAGCAGCTTAGCCGTGCAACGCCGGCCCGGTCAAGCCTTTCCGCCCCGGCCAGGGTCATTCAATTCTTGCCATTTCGCCCTGAGCCTGGCGGCG
>CAZKKD010000196.1:0-7727 GCA_964553265.1 uncultured Planctomycetales bacterium
ACGCGGCGGGGGTCGCACCGTTCTCGTCCGTGCCGGCGGCATCGGACGCGCCCTGATCACGGTCGGTGGCCCGGGCGCGACGAATGAGATCGTTCACCTCGGCGGCGCGCTCGACCGCGTCATCGTGGACGAAGCGCAACTCCGGGGTGACCCGAAGCTTCAGCGACGGGGCGAGGCGGTGCTGCAGGCGCCCCCGCGACCGGCGCAGCGCCGCGATGCTGGCGGCCGGATCCTCGTCCGCGTGCGTGCGCAGGACCGAGACGCGCACCGTCGCGTAGTGCAGATCGGGCGTGACCTCCACCCCCGTCACGGTGACGAACCCGATGTCCGGGTCCTTGAGCGTGGGGATGGCGGTCGAGAGCTCCTGGCGGATGCGCTCGGCGACGCGGTCGGTGCGGCGGCTCATGGGGCCTCCCTCGGCGGCGCGCGTTCGGGACGCGGCCGCGCTCTGCATCAGGTGTCGACATCCAGATCGGCGAAGAGAAGGTCGTCGAGGCCGTCCTCGTCACCGTCGGCGTCGGCGTCAGGCGCGGCGCCTTCCTGCCGGTCGACGACCCGCTCCTCCAGATCCGTGAGGCGGAGGGCCGGGTCGGCTTCGAGCATCCGGCGGAGCGCCTGCATGCGGCCGCGCAGGTTGCGCGCCTCGCCGTCGACCAGCGCAATGCCGAGCACCACGGTGCGGCACCGGTCCTGGGCGGCGACCTCGGCGACGGAGACGTTGAAGCGGCGGGCGAGGCGGTCCTTCAAGCTCCGCAGCGGCGCGCGCTTGTCCTTCAGGCTCCGCGCGCCGGGCACGGAGAAGGTGGCCCGCAGCGCACCGACATGCATGCCGTCTCCTCCGCCATCCGGATCCGAAACGGAAGGCGGCGCCGTTGGACGCCGCCTTCCGGGTGGTTCGTTGCGCACAGGCGCCCGTCGGGCCCGCAGACTATTCCAGCGTGCGGGCGACCTCCTCGACGGTGTAGGCCTCGATGGTGTCGCCGACCTCGAAGTTGCCGAACTTCTCGACGCGGATGCCGCAGTCGAAGCCTTCGCGCACCTCGCGGGCCTGGTCCTTGAAGCGCTGCAGGCTGGCCAGGCGGCCGTCGTGGATGACCACGTTGTCGCGGAAGACCCGCACCCGGCTGTTGCGGGTGATGATCCCGCGGGTCACCATGCAGCCGGCGATGTTGCCCAGGCGGGAGGCCTTGAAGATCTCGCGCACCTCGGCCTGCCCCTGGATGACCTCCTTCTCTTCGGGAGGCAGCAGGCCGCTCAGCGCCGCCTTCATGTCCTCGATGAGACGGTAAATGATGTGGTAGATCTTGATCTCGACGTTCCGATCCTCGGCCTGCTTGCGGGCGGTGACGTCCGCCGCGACGTGGAAGCCGATGACGACGGCGTCGGAGGCGTCGGCGAGGATGACGTCGGCCTGGTTGATGCCGCCGACCCCCTCGTGGATGACGGTAATCTTCACCTCGTCGGTGGCGAGGTCGGCGAGCGTCTTCTTCAGCACCTCCAGCGTGCCGCTGACGTCCACCTTCAGCACCACGCGCAGCTCGCGCACCTCGGCCTGCTGCAGGTACTCGGTCAGGTTGCTGAGCGAGACGTGGGTCCGCCGCGCCAGGCGCTCGGAGCGGGCCTCGAAGCCGCGCTTCTCGGCCACCTCGCGGGCGCGGGCGAGGTCATCGACCACGTAGAACTTGTCCCCCGCCTCGGGCACCTCGGAGAGGCCGCTGACGCTGACGGGCGTGGCGGGACCGGCCTCATCGATGGTGTTGCCGAACTCGTCGAACATGAACTTCACCTTGCCGTAGCCCGCGCCGGCCAGCACCACGTCGCCCCGGCTCAGCGTCCCGCCCTGCACCAGCAGGTTGGCCACCACGCCGCGGTCGTTGGTGAGTTCGGCTTCCAGGACGTGCCCCTCGCCGGGACGGTCGGGATCGGCCTGGAGCTCCATCAATTCGGACTCGAGGTGGATGCGCTCCAGGAGCTCGTCCACGCCCTCGCCGGTGGTGGCCGAACACTGGATCATGCCGGTCTTGCCGCCCCACTCCTCGGGCAGCAGCCCCTCGTCAAGGTTGGCCAGCTCCTGCAGGGCGCGCTGCGGATTGGCGTTGGGGAGGTCGCACTTGTTGATCGCCACGACCACCGGGGTGCCGGCGGCCTTGGCGTGGGCGTAGGCTTCCCGCGTCTGGGGCATCACCCCGTCGTCGGCGGCCACGACCAGGACCACGATATCGGTCAGGTTCGCCCCGCGGGCGCGCATGCTGCTGAAGGCCTCGTGCCCCGGGGTGTCGAGGAAGCAGAGCGTGCCCTGGTCGGTGGTGAGGCGGTAGGCGCCGATGTGCTGGGTGATGCCGCCGGCCTCGGTGTCCACGACCCGCGACTTGCGGATGTGGTCCAGGAGCGAGGTCTTGCCGTGGTCGACGTGGCCCAGGAAGGCGATGACCGGCGAGCGCGGCTGCAGCTTCGTCTCGTCCAGGGAGCGGCCGAATTCCTGTTCGATCTCGTCTTCGGCATCCTTCGGGCGGATGAACTTCACTTCCTTCTCGTGGTTGAGGGCGATGATCTCCACCGTCTCCTCGGGCAGCGGCTCGTTGATGTTCAGCATCAGCCCCTGGCCCATGCAGAACTTGATGATGTCGTTCAGCTTCACCCCCAGCGCGGACGAGAGGTCGCGCGGCGTCACCGGCGTCTGCAGCTCCACGACGTGCTCGGGAGTGCTCTCCCGCTTGCGGAGGCTGGTCTTGCTCGGGCCGTCGGTCTGGGGGGCGGGCGGCTGCTGGCGGATCTGCTGCGCGGCGCGGGCGGCCAGCATCGCGGCGTTCGGCTTGCGCCGCCGGCGGCGGCGGCCGGTGGTGCGGCGGCGCGGCCCGTAGACCTGCTCGGCGTAGCGCTCGGAGATGGCCGGCTCGGCCGGGAGGATGGACTCGTTCGACCGGTGGCGGAAGTCCGCGCGCTTGTGCCGGTGGGCGTGGTGCTCCACCGTCGGCGGGACGGCGCCTTCACCCCCCTCGCCGCCTTCGCCGGTCTTCGGCAGATCGAGTTCGGTTTCCTGCCGCTTCTTCGCGGACGGAGCCTTGGCGCCGCCGGCGCTCTTGGCGGGGGTCTTGGCCTTGGCCTGGCGCTTGGCCGTGGCGGCGGTGCGGTCGCGCGCGGCCTTCGACTCGCTGCGTCGCGACGGCGTGGCTTCCACCTCCACCTTCTCGGCCTTGCGACCGCCGAAGGCCTTGTTCATCGCCAGGATGATCTCGGGCGTCGCCTTCTTGAAGTGAGACTTGCACTCGAAGCCGGCGTCCCGGCAGGCGTCCATGATCTGTTTGCTGGAGATGCCCAGCTTCTTGGCAAGTTCGTGCAGTCGCATATGGATCCTCGTCTCTCGTCAAATCCGGTCCGGCGGCGCAGTCGTCGGTTCCGTCGCAGCGTCCGCGTCCTCCGCGGGCGTCTCTTCCGCGCCGGCATCGGACGGTGCGTCCGCCCCGGCTTTGCTGTCGTCGTCCGCGGGCGTGCCCTCGGCGGCGGTCTCGTCCTCGGTCGCTTCCGCGGCATCGGTCTCGCCTGCGGTCGCCTCCGCTTCCTCTTCGGCGGCAACCGGGACGCCCTCGCCCATGGCGGCGGCCATGGCGGCGCCGGCCGCGGCGGCGGCGGCGCGCTGGCGCTTGGCTTCCTCGGCGGCGGCGGCCGCGGCGGCGGCCTCTTCCTCGCGGCGGCGCTGGATGCCCTCCTGCGCGAAGGCGACGATCTCCTCGGCCTTCTTCTCGCCGATGCCCTTCAGCTCCATCAGCGCCTCGGCCCCGCGACGGACAACGTCGTCGAACGACTCGAAGCCCGAGAGGAGGAGGGTGTTGACGGTCGCTTCGCCGACGCCGGGCAGGCTCTCGACCTCCGACCGGCCACGGGCGCGGAGTTCCGCGTGCTCGTCGACAGTCATGACGTCGAGGTCGTAGCCGGTCAGGCGGCTGGAGAGGCGCACGTTCTGCCCCTTCCGGCCGATGGCGAGCGAGAGCTGGTCCTCCGGCACGATCACCTTGGCGCGCGGTTCGACGGGATCGAAGATGACGGTGTCGATCTGCGCCGGGGAGAGCGCGTTCTGGATGTAGATCTCGGTCGATTCGTTCCAGCGGACAATGTCGATCTTCTCGCCGTTCAGCTCTTCGACGATGTTGCGGATGCGGCTGCCGCGCACGCCGACGCAGGCGCCGACCGGGTCGACGCGGCTGTCCGAGCTCGCGACCGCGATCTTGGTGCGGTGGCCCGCCTCGCGGACGAGCCCCTTGATCTCGACGGTGTGGTCGAAGATCTCCGGCACCTCCTGCTCGAAGAGCTTGCGCACCAGGTGCGGCGAGGTGCGGCTGAGGATGATCAGGACCTTCTGGCCCTTCTTCTTCACGTCGAGGATGTAGGTCCGGATGCTGTCGCCGGGGTGGCACTCCTCGTTGAAGATCTGCTCCTGCCGGGGGATGATGCCCTCGGCCCGGCCGAGGTTCACCGAGACGGTGCCGTGCTCCACGCGCTGGACCGTGCCGTTGACGAGCTCGCCCACGCGGTGCTCGTACTCGCCGAAGACGACGTCCCGCTCGGCTTCGCGGATGCGCTGGATCATGATCTGCTTGGCGGTCTGCGCCGCGATGCGCCCGAACTCGGCGGGCGACATGCGGCCGATGGGCTTGTCGCCGTCGTAGAGACGGATGTCCCCGGTCCGGCGGTGGATGCGCACCCGCAGCTCCTCGATGTCCGGGTGCTTGCGCCGCGCCGCGGACAACAGCGCCTGTTCCAGGCTCTCGAAGAGCACCTCGACGTCGATTCCCTTGTCGCGGTGGATGCTGTCCACCAGCCGCAGCATTTCCTCGTTCATGCGGTCACCTCGCCGTTGATTCCCGGTGCGCCGTGCGTCCGGCGGCGCCGGAACGGTTGGCCCAAAAGAAACAAAGAGCCGGCCCGTCTCAGGCCCGCTCCGCAATTGAAGGACGGACGCGCCGCCCTCAACCCGTATGCGAGTGAGTGTCGGCGTTCCCGGCGGGCTCCCGCGGAGGCAGCCGGACCCCCCGACAGTCCCGGGCAGTCTAGGACGGAAATGCGCGGCTGTCAAGGCAAATCCGCCGCCCGCGCCCGGGCGACGGAAGAGGGCGTGGCCGGGTCAGCGGAGCTCCGGCTTGGCCGGCTCGGAGCCGACCGGGTAGATGCGCACCCGCACGGCGATGACGTCGCCGGAATTGTCGTACAGGATGCGCGCCCGGTCCGAGCCCTTGGCCCAGTACTGGACCGCCTGCTTGTCGCCGATCTCCTCGGCGAGGCGCGACCAGCCGGCAATCGGCATCTGCTCGTCGTAGAACGCCTTCGTCCGCCGGTAGGGCCAGGCGCCCTCGTACAGGAAGTCGCCCAGGCGGAAGGTGGGGCAGCGGTAGCTGAAGAGCTCGTTCCGGCGCAGCTTGAAGGCCATCGGCACGGGGATGTCGTTGAACTGCACGTTGCGCTGGATCGCGATCTCGTCGGTCTCGAGCTTGGGGTTGTAGGGCGTGCGGTCGCCCCAGGGCAGCCCGAGAATGCGGAGAAGCTCGCAGCCGCTCATGGTGCCGAGCGCGCAGAGAAGCACGGCGCACATCGCAATCCGACGCATGGGTCGTCTCCCTGTATGGTCTGGCCGGAGGCTCCGGCGCCCGGCCGGGCGCGGCGGAGCCGTCCTTGTACTGTATCGACGCGCGGGCGGGTCCGGATTCGGCCCGTTTCGGCGCCGCCGCCGGAAACCCGGCGAGAGTTGACGCGCCCGTCCGCCGCGAACGGCCTCAGTCGTCCCAGGGCATGTCGCGGGGCGCCTGTTCGTCGTCGCGCAGCCCCGCCGGTCCGTCGCCGTAGGAGGCGAACTCTTCCTCCGCCTCGTCATCGGCGTCCGTGCCCGCGGCCTCGTAGGCGGCGGCGGCCGACTGCGGCTGGCCGCTGCCGGCCGGAGGACCGTCGCAGAAGGCGGCCTCGTACTCCTCCAGCGTGAGCAGGATCTCGCGCGCCTTCCCGTCGCCGAAGGGGCCGAGCACGCCCGCCTCCGCCATCTGGTCGATGATCCGGCTCGCGCGGCCGTAGCCGATGCCGAGCTTGCGCTGCAAGAGCGACACGCTCCCGCGCTGGCTCTCCAGGACGGCGCGGACCGCCTCGTCGAAGAGGTCGTCGCGCTCCACGTCCTTGTCCGCGGTCCCGCCGCCGATGACCGGTCCCTTCAGCTCCTCGTGGAATTCGGGGCGCGCCTGGCCCTTGCAGTGGTCGACCACGGCGAAGAGCTCCTCGTCGCCGACAAAGACCCCCTGCGCACGGATCAGCTTGCTGCTCGCCGGGGGCATGTACAGCATGTCGCCCGCGCCGAGCAGGTTCTCCGCGCCGTTGGCGTCGAGGATGGTGCGGCTGTCCACCTTGCTCGCCACCTGGAAGGCGATGCGGCTGGGCATGTTCGCCTTGATGAGCCCGGTGATGACGTCCACGCTCGGCCGCTGGGTGGCCAGGATGACGTGGATGCCGACCGCGCGGCTCTTGCTCGCCAGGCGGATGATCGACTTCTCCACGTCCTTGCCGGCCACCAGCATCAGGTCGGCGAGCTCGTCGATCACCAGGACGATGTAGGGCATGCGCTTGGGGAAGGTCTCCAGCTCCTCCTCGGTCAGCTCCTCGCCCGCGCGGCGGAGCACCTCCTCCTCGCCGAGCGCGTTGAACTTGGCGATGTTGTTCACCCCCAGGAGGGCCATCTGCTCGTAGCGCTGGTCCATCTGCGCGCAGGCCCACTCCAGGATGCCGGCGGCGCGCTTCATGTCGGTCACCACCGGGCACCTGAGGTGCGGCACGCTCTTGAAGCGGCTGAGCTCCACCATCTTCGGGTCGACGAGGATGAGCTTCAGCTCGTCCGGGCGCTTCGACATCAGGAAGGAGAGGAGCACCGCGTTCAGGCAGACGCTCTTGCCGCTGCCGGTGGCGCCGGCGATGAGCAGGTGCGGCATCCGCGCCAGGTCGGCGACGATGGCGCTGCCGGTGATGTCCGACCCGAGGAACATCGGCGCCGCCATCCGGTTCTCGTCCAGGTCGTAGTGCTCCAGCACCCCGCGGATGTGCACCGTCTTGTTCTCGACGTTCGGGATCTCGATGCCGACGGTGTCCTTGCCCGGGATGGGGGCGACGATGCGGACGTTGTAGGCCTTCAGCGCCATGGTGATGTTGTTCGCGAGGTTGAAGATCCGCTCCACGCGGATGCCCGGGGCCAGCGCGACCTCGAACATGGTCACGCGCGGGCCCGATTCGACCCCCACCACCTTGCCGTCGATCTTGAACTCCGCCAGCGTCTGCTCCAGGATGCGGCTGCGGTCCTCGATGGTGTCGGCCATCTCGCCGCTGGAACGGTCCGGCTGGTCCAGCAGTTCGATGGACGGGAGCGCATAGCCCTCCAGCCGCGCCAGGACGCGGTCGTCGCGGACCGAGCGGGCCGGCTTCGGCCGGGGCCGTTTCGAAGACCGCCCGGGCGTGCTCTTCCGGTCCGATGTGCGCGTCGCCGCCGGCGCGGGGGGCGGGGCCTCCACCACCGGCTCGTCGTCCACGACCGGCGTGGACCGGACGCTGTCGCGCGAGGCTGCTTCGGCCGCTTTCGTCTCCGCCGCGACGGCGGCCCGCCGGGCCTGCCGGGCCGTCCGCCAGGCGCTCCAGCGCCCCGCAACGCCCCGCGACGTCCCGCCGACCACGTGCGCAACCCGCTGCAGCACCGCCACCAGCGTCTC
>CAZKKD010000197.1:0-7697 GCA_964553265.1 uncultured Planctomycetales bacterium
GGGCGGGGGGGCCGGGGGCGCGGGAGGGGTGGGGGCGGGGGTGGTCCTTCCGGTGTGCGGCCACGTCCGGGTGCGCGCGCCGGAGCCAGCGGCGGTAGTGGCCGACGGTGGGGTCGATGTGGCCGAGGCAGGGCTCCGCGGCCTCGAAGCCGGCGTAGGGCTCGGGGGCGTCGTCGTGCTTGGCTTCGCGCCAGTAGCTGGTGGACTCGTAGTAGGTGGCGCTCCGGTCCCACCAGGGGGTGAGGTGGAGCTTGCCGACCGCGTGGGTCGCGTAGCCGTGCTCGCGGAGGACGGCGGGGAGGGTGGTCTCCGTCTCCGGGAGGGGGCAGCCGTTGTCCCAGACGCGGTTGGAGCGCGGGGTCCGGCCGGTGAGGATGGCGGCGCGGCTCGGGGTGCAGATGGGGTTGTTGCAGTAGAAGCGGCGGAACGAGATCCCGTCCGCGGCGAGGCGGTCGAGGTTGGGCGTCCGCAGCGGCGCGTCGGTGTGGCAGCCGATGTGGTCGGCCCGCTGCTGATCGGTGATGATGTAGACGACGTTCGGGCGCGGCGCGGTCACGGGGGATCCTTTCCGGTGGTGGCGGCGTTTTGTCGTGGGGCGACGAAGGTCTTCGTTACGGGCCATGCCCGCACGCCCCACCGTGTTCATACCCCGGGCGGCGCCGCCTGTCAACGCGGCGCCTGCGGGGAGGTGTCCGCTTCCCGGGCCGGTGGCGGCGCAGTCTCCAGGCGTTCGCGCGCCCGGTAGCGCGACGGGGCGAGGCCGGTGTGGCGCTTGAAGGCCTTGCTGAAGTGGAAGGCGTCGCAGAAACCGGTGGCGCGGGCGATGGCCTCCAGCGTCCGGTCGCTCTCGCGCAGGAGTCCCTCCGCGCGGCGGATGCGCAGGCGCTGGAGGTAGCGCATCGGCGGCAGGCCGACCGTGCGGGCGAAGCGGTTGGAGAAGTAGGTGGGCTGGAGGTGGACCAGCGCCGCGAGCGTTTCCAGCCGCAGCGGCCGGTCGAGGTGGTGCTCCATGTACGCGAAGACGGGTTCGAAGCGGGCCACCTCGGCGATCCGGTCGGTCGCCTCTCCGCGGGCGGCGAACGGGGCGAGGAGCGTCCGCAGGAGCCCGTCGGCCTCCAGGCGGGCCGCGCCGTCCGTCCACGGCGAGAGCGCCAGGATGCGTGCGCAGCGGCGTTCGGTCGCGTCGACGTCGGCGGGCCGGACCACCCGCTCCCAGCCGAGCGCCGTGAACGGCTCAAGCCCGCCCAGCACCTCCGCGGTGAAGTGCATCCACGTGAGGTCCATCCGCTGCGGACAGACGTAGCGTCCGCGCGTGTGCGCCGGAAAGACGAAGGGCCGGCCCGGCCGCAGGTGAAAGACCCGCCCGTCCCCCTCCAGCGTCACCGCCCCCTCGCCGTCGTGGACCCAGTAGAGCCGCGAGAAGGGGTCGGTATGTACCGTCCGGCCATGCTGCGCCCAGTCCGGGCCGCATGCCATCCGCGCCGCCGAGAGCAGCCGGGTCTGCAGACTGCCGAAGATCCGTTCCAGGGACACAGGCGATCTCCTCGTCAGGGCGAACAGAAGACCTGTAGAATCTACATGAACGTAGGTATCCTGTCCATTCCGGAATGGACGGCTCTGCTGTATCGTTCCCCCAGGATTCGGCAGGGCTCGTGCCATTCACCCTTCAGGAGGCGTTCCGATGGAGACGGCGACACGCGACGAAGTTTACGAAACGTACATGGGGCGTGGGCCCCGCCAGGTGGTCCACTGGGAGCACTGGTCGTGCCCGGATGCGGAGACCGAGCTTACCGGGATCGACTACTACGCCCATCCGAAGCAGTGCCGCGAGGCCATGGCCGCGCTCTACCCGCAGCTCCGCCTGCCCGTCCCCGCCACCGACGAGCCGAAGCCGCGCCCGGAGGAGCAGGCCGACCAGAGCCACGGCCGCTGGGGCGACAGCTACCGCGACCACTGGCAGCAGGACGTGGCGATGCATCGCTTCCAGGATCTCGACGAGATGCTGGCCTTCAGTCCGCTGGAACAGGCGGACTTCACCGGCTGGAACGTGGTCGTTGACGGCGACTTCTCCAGCGAAGAGGCGATCTATCAGCGCTACCGCGCGCACTATCCCGCCGAGTGGGGCGACACGGCGCCGGAGGGGTCGAGCGCGAGCGTGGGCTTTTATAACACCCTCTTTCAGTGGCCGATGCTGGTCTTCGGGTACGAGAACTTCCTGCTGCTCTGCCTCGAGCCGGAGTTCGAGCGTATCATGGAGGAGTTCGCCGAGATCAACCGCCGCGTCTTCCGCACCTTCGCCCGCCTGCCGGTGAACTTCGCCGTCTGCCACGACGACATCGTGCTCACCAACGGGCCGGTGGTCAGTCCCGAGTGGATGCGGACGTTCATCTTCCCGCGCTACGAGGAGTTCTTCGGCATCCTGAAGGACGCCGGCAAGGAGGTGATCTACATGGTCGACGGGTGCGTCGACGCCTTCGCCGACGACGTGATGGCCTGCGGGGCGCGCGGTATCATCAGCGAGCCGTACACCGACTACAAGCGCCTGGCGCGCACCTACCCGGACTGCTTCCTCGCCGGCGAAGGCGACAACCGGGTCCTGATGCGCAACGACCCCGCCGAGATCCGCGCCATGGTGGAGTCGATGGCCGAGACCGCTCGGATGAGCCGCGGGTACATGATGTGCATCGGCAACCACATCCCCTGGAACGTCCCGGCCGAAGGCATCCAGCGCTACCTCGACCTCTCCGCCGAGCTTGCGGTGCGGTAGGTGCTGAGTACAGCGCCCCGCAAGTGCGTGAAGGAATTGGGTGGACGAAATCCCCCCTCTCCCTCTGGGGGAGGGCCGGGGTGAGGGAAATGAACCTGGAGCACCGCCCTCACCCGAACCCTCTCCCGGAGGGAGAGGGAATGCTCACCAGCTTGCGGGACGCTGTACGGAGACGGCTTCCTACAGATCGTCCATCAGGTCGTCGATGCCGGTGCCCTCGTCGAGGTCGTCCAGCATGCGTTCGCCGAGGTCGGGCACGACGAAGCGGAACTCGCCCCAGAGCGCCGGCAGCGCGCGCGCTTCCGACGGCAGGTCGCTCATCACCACGTTGTCCTTGTTCGCCCAGTAGAAGCGCGTCACCGTGGTCACGCCGTTCGGGTCGCTGACGAGCGCCCCCACGTCGCCGCGGAGGACAAACCGTTCACGGCCCGGCGCACCCCCGAGCGCCTCCCAGGGGACGGCGGCCTCCAGCATCCACGCGTCCCCGGTCCGGACAAACTCCATCCGCGCGTCCGCCAGCGGACGCACCTCGGCCACCTCGGTCCGGCCCACGGGGCTGGTGAAGACCACCGGGTCCGCCCCCGCGTCGCCGGCGGCGGTGCGGTAGCGGTAGAGCATGGCGGTCGGCCGGTCGTTCGCGAGCGCGAAGACGAGCCGCACGTCGCCCGGTGCGGGTTCGGTCCGGTCGGGATTGGCGTCGGGGTCGATGCCGAGGAAGAGGTCGAACCCGTCGCCGAACTGGAAGAGGCGCTCTGGATCCTCGGCGCTGTTCACCATCGGCGAGTCGTCGGCCGCCTGGACGGCGAGGAAGAGGTGCGTCTCGTTGAACGCCAGGCGCGCCTTCCAGGAGCGCGTCACCTGCCCGGTGGAGTCGCGAAGCTGGCGGATGACGAGCCACGGGGCCACCGGCCAGTCCGCGTGCGCGGCGCCGTCGAGGACGGGCGGCTTGGCGAGGTAGGGCACCTCGGCGATGGCGGGCCGGCGGAGCGCCTTCTCGATGCGCGCCTTCTCGGCGGCCCAGGCGATGGCGGCCGCGATGTCTTCCTGCGTGACGGTGAAGCGCCCTTCGACGCGCTGCAGCCGTTCCAGGCCGTCGAGGCGCAGGACCGTCACGTGGCTCTTGCCGGCGATGGCGTAGACGTGCCCGTCGTCCGCCCGGCAGATGTGCCCGCGGAAGTCCTCGACCGTCGTACGCAGGTCGGAGAGATCGGTCTCGCCCGGAATGGCCTCCGGCCCCGAGAAGTAGCGCCGCCCGTAGCCGGCGGGCCCGCCCAGGATGCCCCCGATCAGCAGGCCGTCTTCGGTGAGCGCGAAGTAGTCGCCGTGGTTTCCGTTGGTGCAGTAGAGACGCTCGCCGGCGATCTCGAAGGTGCCGACGGGATCGAACGATCCGACCAGCACCCCGGCCGGCCGCTGGGTGAAACCGAAGGGCGTGCGGTTGCTGGCCTGGACGCTCATGTAGTGGTCCGGGTAGGTCCAGACGCGGTCGCCCGCCGGATCGAGCAGCTTGTGGGTCATGACAAAGGTGTGCCCCTTCGGGCTGACGAGGACCGGGTGGTCGAGTTCGGGCAGCGTCTCCAGGTCCGCGGCCCGGTAGAGCGGCAGGCCGTCGTCGCGCAGTTCGGCCAGGCGCAGGCGGTGGCCCCTCCAGTTGAGGCTCAGGTCCTCGCCCACGCCCAGCGCCTGCGCGAACGCGGGGGAGGGGAGGGTCTGCACCTCGGCGGGGTCGACCGTGCCGTTCCGGTCGCGGTCGGACCAGACGTAGCTGGTCTCGTCGGGCGCCAGCGTGCCGAACGCCTGTTGGATCGCGTCGGTTCCGGCGAAGCGGAGCAGGCCGGAGACCAGCCCCGCGGCGACCAGCGGCACGGCCCGCCCGTCGCGCTCCTCGCAGATGATGACGTTGGGGCCGCGGTCGTTGAAGTCGGGGATGACCACCGGCCGGTCGCCGACGAGATACCGGTGGCCGCGATAGCGGACCACGCGGTCCGGGCTGTAGGCGGCCCGGCCGTTCATCCACCAGGTGCGGCTTTCGAGTTTCCAGTCGCCGGCCTCGTAGTCGATGCGGAACTTCATGCCGAGGTGGTAGACGACGGTGCGGTCGCCGGGGTCCATCTTGCCGCCGCCGCCGTAGTTGGTGCCGCCCATCAGCTCCAGCTCGCAGCCGGTTTCGCGGTCCCAGCGGCTGACCCGCTTGGGCTGGTACATCTGGTCGACCACCCAGAGCTTGCCGTTCCGGTCGATGTCCATGTCCGACGGCGCGTCGAGGTGCGACGGATCCCACGGCCCCAGCGTGCCCGGCCCCCCGAGGCTGCGGACCAGGCGCCCGTCGGCGGGGTCGCGGACCTGGATGGTCTTGGACGCACCGTCGAGAATGTAGAGCAGGCCGTCGCCGGCGACCGCCATGGCGCGGGGCTGGCGCACCTCACTGCGGGGTACGACCACGCGGTACTGCAGGTCTCCCTTCTGCGTGAGGACGTTGTCGGCGCGGGCGATGCCGTCGGCGAGCGCGACGTAGAGCGTCCCGTCCGGGGCGAACGCCATCGCGCCCGGATGCGGAGCGGCGAGGTGGCGATCGATGCGGGCCTGGTCGGCGTCCGGTGCGGGGAGATCGACGATGGTGATGCGCTCGTTCAGCGCGCGCGGCAGCTCCAGGTCGTTGCCGATGGGCTGGAACGCCACCACGGCCGCGAACCCGCCCCGGGCGGTGGTCGGCGTCTGGTGCGGGTACCGCGGCGGCTCGATGACCCGGATCCGCAGGGCCCGCAGGGGCAGGGTCTCGCCGAAGTCGGCCCGGATGACCGTGTTGGTGTGCCAGCCGAACTTGATGCTGTTCTCGCTCTTGTGGTAGGTCCGGACGGTGCGCCAGTGCGCAGCGTCCCGGAACGCGGTCTCGTCGATGCGCGCGTCGGCCGCGCCGTCCCAGACGTCGATGGCGATCCCGGCCCAGGCGAAGGGCTCGAGCACCGCGCAGCCGCGCACGGGCGTCGCTTCGGGCCAGACGTACCCCGCCGTCGGCGCGTCGCCGCCGCTGATGGGGCGGTCGGGGCCGCGGGTGGTGGTCCAGCCGCGGGGGCCGGCGCGCTCGCCTTCCAGCAGCACCATCCGCGCGTCCGGCGTCGCGTCGCGGTAGCGGCGGTCGAGGATGAGGCCGTACGGGATCGATTTCAGGTGCTTGCCCGAAAAGGCGAGGTGTGTCGTGCGCAGGCCCCGGTCCGCGGTGGCGACCGCGGCGCCGTCGGCGTCGCCGGGGGGGCGGAGGCGCTGCCAGATCGCGGGGTCGAACCCGGCCGCGCCGTCCTCCTCCAGCGCAAGGTCCAGCTCGTCGCCGCCCGCTTCCATCAGGCCGCCGCCGGCGTCGCTCGGGGCGGTGGCGCGGGTGTCCATCCGGGCGGGCAGGGGTTTGCCTTCCCGCAGCGCCCAGACCTGGATGCCCGCGTTCGGCACCAGCACGCTCCCGACCGGGATCGGCCGCTTGAAGGTCAGCAGCAGCGTGTGCGCCATCGGCCCGTCGCCGGTGGCGTCCCCGAGGACGCCCTGCTGGCTGCTCTGCATCATCTGGAAGGCCGAGAGAATCCGCTGTCCGGGGCTGAGCTCGGTGTCGTGCACCTTGCGCGCGTCCGGCGGCGGAAAGCACTGCGAGAGGATCACCTCGCCCGCACGGGGAGACGAGGCGATCCACGGCGGTCCCGGGGCGTCGTAGGCGATCAGCATCCGCCCGTCGTGGCAGGCTGCGCCGCTGCGGTCGGTGAGGATCCACCCCTTCGCGTGGCCGGGCAGGTCCTCGGTATACTTGAAGGAAAGGATCGGGGTCTGTGCAAAGTCGCGCTCGGGATCGATGCGGACGATCCCACCGTTGGTGACGTTGTACGCGGCGCGGCCGTCGCTCACCAGGCGCTCCACGCCGGGGTGGTGCGCCCACAGCTTGACCCCGTTGAAATCGGTCGCGATCAGGCCCTCGCCGTACTCCGCCCCCGGCGCGCCGATGAAGACCGCCGTCTCCGTACAGCAGACCGCCCGCGGCGGGGTGTGGTCGGCCAGCCACCACCCGCTCGGCGCCGGCGCCGGCCAGGGGGGGCGGCCCGCGTTGTAGACCGTGTTCATGTAGGTGATCGCGAGGGGCGGCCGGGTGATGCCGCGCCAGGCGTAGGCGCCCGGCTCGACGAACCCGCCCTCGTCGTTCTGCAGGTCCCAGTGCTCCCGGCGCGGGCCGGCCGGGCGCTCGACCTCGGCCAGCAGGCGGCGGACGTCCCGCCCGGACGCGTCCGCGACGCGGATGGCCAGAAAGCCGTCCTGCGGCATCTCCACGGGAAAGGCGAACGGCGGATCGGGGACGAAGCCGGTCGGCGCCTCCTCGTCAGGCCCGAGCCGGACCAGCGGCATGACCTCCGGCGTCGGGTAGCGATGGACCGGCCGCCGGACGTAGTCCGCGGCCCGCAGGCGGAGGGCGCGCGTCCGGGGCTGGCCGTCGAGGGGGACGATGGCGGGACCGTCGGCGGGGAGGTCGGGCGCCAGGGCGGCCCACTCCGTTTCGGGCGCGGCCAGGGGGTGCTGCTCCAGGCCGGCGGCGATGCGCGCCAGGCTGTCCGGCCGGCCGGGCGCCATGCTGAACGCGATGCCCGCAATCGGCAGATCGGTCGGCCAGTAGCCCAGCCACTCGTCGACCCCGCCGGTGACGCCGCGCCGGGACGCCTCGCCGCCGTGGATGCCCCACTCCGTGCCGCCGAACTGCGCCGGGTTCCAGTACCGCCCGCGCAGAAGGAGCGCGCACTGCAGCGTCGAGGGGGCGTTCCCCGCCCGCCACGGCAGGGGCGAGTAGCGGTGCGTAAAGCGAAGCGCCCGCACCGCCGTTCCCGGCGCCAGTGTCTTGACGGGCCCCGCCGGCAGCGGGCGCCAGTGCGCCTTGTCCCGCAGGTCGCCGGGGTAGGGCGCC
>CAZKKD010000198.1:0-7692 GCA_964553265.1 uncultured Planctomycetales bacterium
GCCTTCTCCAGGAGCGCCCCGAGCGCATCCCGGCATGCTTCGATTCCTTCGGGCCGGAGGGAGTAATGTACGTGAAAGCCGCGCCGCTCGCCGACCACGAGCCCTGCGTCTTTGAGCACACGCAGATGCTGGCTCACCGCGCCGGGCGTGACGCCGAGTCGGTGCGCCAACGCCTTGCCGCACAGCACCCGCCCGGCCAGCAGATCCAGCATCCGCAGCCGGGTCTCACACGCCAATGCCTGGTACACGCGCTCTCTGTTTCGCAGCATGCCTGCCTCCAATATTCAGTGGTATAGCATAAACTAAAGTGTCTGTCAATCGCAAATCGGGGAGCCGTGCCAGGATTGGGGGCTGTGGAGTCGATACAGAGACAGACTGACCGGATCGCTGCATTGAGGCCAGTTATGAGGCCGGATGTCACATGAACACGAAGCTTGCGTCCTACATTGCCCGGAACCGTTCCGGAATCCTCTCCACGAAGATGCGGATCTCATCCCGCACGCGCCGGTAGCAGTCGAGCTCCTCCTCTTCCGTGGTGCATTCCTTCGCCAGCATGGGCGGGTCATCGAAGCCGACGTGGACAACCTTGGCCTTCCCCGGAAAGAAAGGGCAATTCTCGTTCGCGTGGCCGCAGACGGTGACCACGTAGTCGAGGTCAACCTCTTTGAACTCGCTGACGTTCTGGCTCTTGTGGCCGGAGATGTCCACTCCCGCCTCGGCCATGACCTTGACGGCATTCGGGTTGAGGCCATGCGTTTCGATCCCGGCGGAACAGGCATCGATCACGTCGCCGTTGAGGTGGCGTGCCCACCCTTCAGCCATCTGGCGGCGGCAACTATTGCCGGTGCAGAGAAAAAGGATCTTGAGTTTGTCCGCCATGAAACGTCTCCTGCTGGTTCGCTAGCGATGGGCGCAGAGCCAGGCGCGCACTTCCAAAATCGTAGACCCCCTGCTATTCCGCGCACGCGCGGCGCTCGTGCCAGGCATCCACATCGCTTCTTGCCGTCGCGTGACTGTAGGTCAAAGCCCGGGCGTTTCCATTCGACCGGAACCGCTCTGCCCCGGAGCGGGTGATGGATTTGCGCCTGGGCGGGATCGCGAGGCCGATGCCCGAAATACTCTGGCGCGTCATGCAGGGGCCGGTTCCTCCTCTGCGCCGAACCACCCCTGCGTCTTCAGGCAGATCCTGACCAGCATCAGCATGACCGGCACCTCGATCAAGACGCCCACGACCGTAGCCAGAGCCGCACCGGAGGAGATGCCAAACAACATGGTCGCGGTGGCGATGGCGACCTCGAAGTGGTTCGACGCGCCGATCATGGCCGAGGGCGCGGCGTCTCGGTAATTCAGTTTGAGCAGTTTGGCGGCCACGTAGCCAAGCCCGAAGATCAGAACCGTCTGGATAAAGAGTGGGATGGCAATCCAGAGAATAGTGAGCGGGTTGGAGAGAATGGTTTCGCCCTTGAAACTGAAAAGCAGGATCAATGTCAGAAGAAGCGCGATAATCGTGATCGGTGTCAGCACATGCAGAAACTTCTCGTTGAACCAGTCTTCGCCTTTGACTTTGAAAATCGCCTTGCGGGAGGCGAACCCCGCCACCAGCGGCAGGGCCACATAAATGCCGATGGAGAGGAGCAACGCTTCCCACGGCACCGGCAACTTGCCCACCCCGAGCAGGAAGCCGCCGAGCGGCCCGTAGAGGAAGACCATGGTGAGTGAATTGATGGCGACCATGACGAGCGTATGGCCGTCGTTCCCGCGTGCGAGAAAGCCCCACACCAACACCATCGCCGTGCAGGGAGCAATGCCGAGCAAGATGCACCCGGCCAGATAGCTGCGCCACAACGGCACTTGGAGCATCTTGACGCCGTTCTCCAATACGACCGTCCCTTCGCCGTGCGTGGCGCCGACCGGCAGGTCCAGGCCCAGCGGCATCTTCACGAGATCGGTCGCATCAGGGCCGATGAAACCCAGGAAGAGCGAGCCGAGGAAGAAGACGGCGATGGCGTACATGGTAAAGGGCTTGATGAGCCAATTGACAACCAGGGTCAGCCCGACAGGTTTCACGCTCTTTCCCGCCTGCACGACCTCCGCGAAGTCGATCTTCACCATGATCGGGTACATCATGAAGAAGAGGCAGATCGCGATGGGAATGGACACGACCGGTGCGCCATTCACGTTGATGGCCAGTCCGTCGAGAAATGTCGCCACGCCCGGCGCAACCTTGCCGAGGGCAATCCCGATGCCGATGCAGAGAAGCACCCAGACGGTCAGATATCGCTCGAAGAACCCCAGCCCCTTGGCCCTTTTCGCAATGCATGCTTCACATGACATAGGGATAACCTCCGTTTTCAACTCGGTTTGTAGGCCGTGATATTCAGGCTGGTCACGAAGTCGCTGGCCTTTGCTCCGGCGGGAAGATTTTCCGCGATCTCCCGGTAGAGCGGATCGGACCAGTCGGACATGCTGTCGATGTAGTCGGACTTCATCTCGAATTCTGGATTGACCAATCCCGCATCCTCAATCATCTGCCGCGTATCATCCACCAGGACTGCCCCCGCGATGCAGCCGACCAGCGCCGCGATGGATTCGCGGACCGCATCGGGCAGCAGCTTCAGAAGTGCAAGATCGGAGACCGCCACGCGTCCGCCGGGTTTGAGCACGCGGGCAATGTCCTTCCAGACCTGTTGCTTTTCGGGGGAAAGGTTGATGACGCAGTTGGAGATCACCACGTCTACCGAGTTATCCGCGACAGGCAGATGCTCGATCTCCCCGAGACGAAACTCCACGTTGGTCAAGCCGGTGGATTCCGCGAAATTCTCCGCATTGCGCCGCGCTTTCATCAGCATGTCCGGCGTCATGTCCACACCGATGGCCCTGCCGGTCGGCCCAAGCTTACGCGCAGCAACGAACACATCGAACCCACCGCCCGACCCAAGATCCAGCACTGTCTCTCCTGGCTTCAGGCTGGCGATGGCGGTGGGGTTGCCGCAGGAAAGCCCCATGTTGGCTCCCTCGGGCAACGATTCCAGTTCTTTCGCGGAATAGCCCGCTACCGCTGCCACGTCTTCCGCAGCCGGCCCGCCGCAACAGGAAGACGGACCGCAGCAGGAACCACTCTCCCGTGCGATCCTGCCGTAGCTGTCCCGGACAATCTCGCGAGCATCCTTCCTGTTGCTGTTGCATTCGCATTCCATCGCAGTTCTCCTAGGAGCCACAAGCCTGCCGGGCCGATTTCACGCAGTGGGTGATATTCTCCGAATCCCTGGATGCCTGGGCGCTCTCGCCTGCATGTGCATGCACCCACTTGAGCGCATCACGCACCGCCGGTTCTGGCCGGTCCTTCGCTCCCGGCAGGCGATAATGCATCCAGCGCCCCTCCTTGCGGGCGATGACCAGTCCCGCCTGCACAAGCAGGCTCATGTGGCGGGATACCGTGGCTTGCGCCAGCCCCAGCATTTCGATGATATCGCAGGCGCAAAGCTCCTTGCCGCGCAACACGCACAGGACGCGCAAACGGTTCGGGTCGGACATGGCCTTGGCAATGGCAAGTACGGGATGCATGGGCGGCTCCCTTTCTTCTTATCGTTATATCGCTATAAGGCGATAGGGCAAGCAAAAAGAAAAATGGCTGCATCGCCCATGCGCATGCCGCATCGTGCAGGCGCTCCTCCAACTTCGCGCTCATGGATTCAGGGCAATGGCTCGTCGCAGTGCGGAAGCCCCACCCGCCGAAGGTCAAAATCTCTAAGATTGGCGACCGGGTGAAAGCGACCGCCGCGCTCCCCGATGTGGCCGCCCCCGCGCGCGAAGCGAAGACTGGGACCGCCGACCTCCCTGAAAAAGGAGCGCAAGAAGGAGCGCACTCACAAGGCGCGAATTGGCCGGAATCGGCCGAAAATGGCCATTTTCGTGTCGACGAAGCGGAGGATGGCAGAAAAACGGAAGTGGCAACAGAACGCCCCGAAACCGCCGCTGTGGACGATTTCGGGGCGTTGGCGGGTGGTGGGCCTGGAGGGACTCGAACCCCCGACCGAGCGATTATGAGTCGCCTGCTCTAACCGCTGAGCTACAGGCCCGTGTGCAGAATGCTGCTGCGGGCGGTGAGATGCCGCCCCTTGTCGCGTCGGTTCCGTGTGGCGGTGCTTCGGACGCGCCGGGTGCAGGTGCCCTGGGGCTATTCCCCTGACCGTTGCTGTCCGTCCTGCGTCGGTCCCTGAATGCCGGCTTTCCGTTGCGAGGAGGCTGTCAGGCGAGGACGTCTCCGTCACCGTCCCGGTTCATGAAGGGCACTCTATGCGCTTTCGGGGGGCGGATCAAGGGGTGGGGGCGGTTGCCGGCCGGCCCGCGTCGGCTGGTGCGGCGGCGCCGCCGGCCGGTGCGGTGCGCGGGGCGCTGGTGCTGCGGGCGGCGCGGCGCGCCAGCAGCGGGCCGTCGACGGCGCCGTCGGGTGTGCGCGGGGCGGCCTCGTCGCCCTGCGGCCCGAGGGCCTGCAGCACGAGCTCGACCTGTTCCGGGGCGAAGACCTCCGCTTCCGGCGCGGGGCCGCGGTCCAGTGTCCGGGCCGCGACGGAGAGCCAGGCGTACGCGCGTGCGAAGTTCCCGGTCCGGCGGTCGAACTCGCCGGCGAGGTAGACGTAGCGGCGCAGGTGCTTGGTGGGCACCTGCTCATTCGCCAGCGCATGCCGGAGGTGGGCCGCCGCGTCGACGAGGTACCCGATCTCCGCGCGGGCGGCGCTGGTGCGCAGTTCGGCCTGCTCGGCCAGGGCGGCGCGCTGACGGGCCAGTTCGCGGCCGGACATGCCTTCGCGGGCGGTGGTCTCGGTTACGCTGCCGCTCTTGGCCGCTTCGTCCCACAGCGCATCGCTGCGGGCGGCGTCGCGGACGGAGACGAGGCAGTCGTGCGACCACTGCCGGAAACCGAGGCGCTGGTAGTCCCCCGCCATCATGAGGAGCATCACCTGCCGGTCCACCAGGGCGTGGCGATTGCCCTCGCCGTAGAGCTTGACGAGTTCGTTGACCCGCTTCTCCGGTGGCGCGCCGAGGGGCAGCGCTTCCTCCAGCCGGCGGTTGATGCGTCGCACCGCGCGGATGAGGAGCGTGTCGGGAATGGGGCCGCTCACTTCGCGCCGGTAGGCCCACGCGGTGAGCCAGGCCATGCGCGCGCAGATGAGCGGATTGCGGTCGGCGAAGTACTCCTGCGCGAAGAGGAGCGCGTTGCGGCAGCGGAGATCGTCCGGCATCGCGGTTTCCACAATGCGCTCGGGCACCAGTTCCGCCTTCTCCTCCGGCAACGAGAGCCGCCGGGTCGCGTTTTCGTCGAAGATGGTATAAAGCCGGTCCGACGCGGGCCGGTGCCGGGGGTTGATGTGGCCGATGAGCGTCAGGATGGTCTGCCGGGTCGGGGGGGTGATGTGCTCGGCCACCCAGGCCTGCTGATCTTCCGGCAGGCGTCGGCCTTCCTGGCTGAGGAAGACGCCCCGGACCGACGCAAAGCCGCAGCGCGGGCAGACGGCGAGTTCGGGCGTCGCCGGCGCGCCGGGCGGTGGATGGGGACAGAGGTCGCGATCGATCTGGTCGGCCCGCACGCGCACCAGGCGGCGCTCGAGGTAGAAACCAAGACCGCAGGACGGGCAGGAGGCCTTCTCCTGTCGGGCGGTGACCTCCTGAAAGCAGGTCTGGTGGACATCCTCGTCCCACGACTGGCCGCAGCGTGGGCAGAGGTTGGGGTTCTTCTGCGCGTCTTCCGCGAAGGGGAACTGCGCCGACGGCTCCGGCGCGGGCATGCGCTCCGCGGTCTCGATGCCGGGCGGAGGCGCGTCGCCGGCAACGGCCAGGCCGCCCGCAAGGAGCAGGCACGCGCAGGCAGTTGCCCGGATCAGAAGGTGAACACCGGCCCGTCGGGATTCCATGATCCGGGATTATACCAACTTTGACCGGAAATGCAATAGGTTCCCGCCGTTGCCGGGGCATTCGGTTTCTGCATGGCGTACGGGGTGGATCGCCTGGTTCTGCCTGCTTGTGGCCACCTCAGTATCCGTAGGCCACCTCCCAGCCGAAAAAATCGATGCCGGGATCGGGGAGGTGGACAACGTTTTCGCCGAGGGGAACCGCTTCCTGGACGTGCTGATCGATGGTGTGGATGGTCTTGCCGCCGCCGTCCTTGAGCTGGATCTGCACCCGGAGCTGGCCCGCGGCGAGCGGTTCAAGCGTATTGCGAATGGTGAGGGCGAGCCGCGTCTTGCCGCCCGGGGCGGGCTTGCGCTCCAGGGTGAGAAACGTGAGCACCCCGGCGCGGACCGCTTCGTCTTCGCCGGCCTGCCGGTTGATGGCGGCCACGGCCTCGGCGAGCGCTTCCTCGCTGTACCGGCGGGGCGCCTGGTCGGGGTCGAGGGTGAAGAAGACCTCCTCCACGGTGTCAAGCAGGCTGGTGTCAATCCCCTCGGTGAGCGCCTCGTCCAGTTTCCGGCGGGCAACCGCAGTGCTGCCGCCGGCTTCGGGCGCGAAATAATACCGGAAACGAACCCAGAGAACACCGATGTCTTCCGGCGCTTCCAGGCGGAACGCGGTCTCGGCCTCCTTCTTGAACAGGATCTCTTTCTCGCCGAGGCGGAGCCAGCGGGTCCGGCCGAGGCCGCTGGCCTCGCGATCATCGAGCTCGATGCGGAGGGCGATGATGTCGATGGGGCGCTTGCCCATGTTGCGGATGCGGACCGCGCCGGTCCAGGCGCCGGCGTCGGCGTCGTAGCGGCAGGCCCAGCGGCGGATCTCCAGGTGCTCGGGCGGGCCGGCTTCGGCCTCCTCTTCGCCTTCCCCCTTTGCGTCCGATTTCCCTTTCTCGTTGCGGGCCTTACGGTTGTAGGGGCGATCCCCGGCGTGGGCGTGCCCAGCCACGACTAACGCCAGAAGGCCAAACAGCAGAAGGAACAGGACGGAAAAACGGGCGCTTTCGGTCGGCAGCGACATGGCGAGGTATCCTTAATATCCCCGGGGCGATGGCGTTCGAACCGGCGCGCCGGACAGGCCCGGTGGACCGGGAAGCGCGGGCGCCCGGACCTGCAGCCGGGCCGTGTCACGCTCTCCCCCTGCACTGTACGCGCCCGCGGCCGCGTCGCCAAGTCAAAACCGGTCCCCCCTGCCTCCGGCTCGCCGTGCCTCCAGCCCGCCGGAGATCCGGTCGTCGCCTGCGGGTTTCCGGGCTTCGATCCCGGCTTCTCCACGGGGTTTTCCCTTGGGCGGGATCGTTCTTTAGGCCTTGACGGCGTTGGGCTTGTTGCCTATATATAAGGCCTTCGAAGGGAAGCGGAACTCCTGTCGGACCCGGCGCAGTGCGGGAGAATGCGCACGCGCGGGATGCCGGAGCCGAACCGATCACCGATGCGGATGCCGCAGGACCGGTTCCCGGCCGACGCCGGCGCAGTCTCATCGCCCGGTGCGCGGGGAGGACAGGACAGGGGCGCGCAAGAGATTCGGTATGTTCTAGGGAGCAGGGCGCATGATCGAAGTGAAAGAACTGCGAAAGGCCTTCGGCTCCATCGTCGCCGTGGACGGGATCTCGTTCGCCGTCGGCAAGGGCGACGTGCTGGGATTCCTGGGGCCGAACGGGGCGGGCAAGTCGACTACGATGAAGATGCTGAGCTGTTTCCTCCCGCCGGACAGCGGCACGGCCACGGTGGCCGGGCACGACATCGT
>CAZKKD010000199.1:0-7664 GCA_964553265.1 uncultured Planctomycetales bacterium
GGACGCGCCGCTCGTCGCTCGGGACGGCCAGGAGGTCCCGGGTCTCCTGGGTCTGCAGGTCCACCTCCCAGATCCGGTCAAGGCCGGCCGCGTCCTCGTGCCAGCCGAAGGACTCGACGTAGGCCTTCTCCCCGTCGATGGCGACGCGGTTGCCGCCGGTCCAGGACGCGAAGCTGTGGATGCCCCAGAGCTTCTTGCCCGAGAGGTCGCAGACCGCAAAGCCGCAGCCCGCTTCCGGCACCGGCGCGGTGAAGATGTTGTACTTGTCGCTCGACGCCCCGCCCCGCGGCGGACTGTGGTCGGCCAGCCACCCGCCCGAGCCGCTGTGGCCGTTCATCCAGGCGCTGTTCTCCGGATAGAGCACCGTGACGTTCGGATAGACCGACTGTTCGTACCGCAGCTTCAGCCACGGCCCGGCCACCGCCTTCCACCGGTAGGTTCCCGGCTGGATGAAGAGGCCGTTCTCGTCCTTCAGGTCCCAGCGCTCGTCGCCCTCGCCCGCTTCGCGGGGGACGCGCGCGACCAGGTTGCGCAGCCGCCGCCCGTCCGGGCCGTTCACCACCAGGGTGAAGAAGTCGCGGTCGCGTTCCAGCGCGTAGGGGATCTTGTAGGGCGGCTTCGGCGGGCCGTCGTCCGGCGCCTCCGGCACCGGCGCGTCGCCGAGGTCCCGCACCACCAGGAGGCTCGAGAGCGACGCCACCTGCGAGTCCCCCCCGTCGCGCACCCACGCGCCCAGGATACGCTCCCGGATCCCCCGGGTCCCGATCGGCTCGGCGAAGCTGATCCAGCGCCCGAAGTCCGACCGGCCGTGGATACGGTTCTCCACCAGTTCGTGCGTGCGGACCGGGTCCCACTCCTCGTCGACGCCGATGAGCGGGTTGGCGCTCGCCGGACCCTCGAAGTGGTCGAAGGCGATGCGCTTGAAGTTGTCGACCTGGATGAGGCCCGCCACCGGCTGCGGCTCGTCCCAGGCGAGGACGTACCAGGCCGGCTCCACCTCGCTGATGTACGGCCCGGCGATGTTGCCCTCGTCGTTCTTGCCGTTGCTGAGCCAGGTCCCGCGGCCGCGCACCGGGCCGATGGGCGGATAGCTCCGCTCGCCGAAGGCGCGGGGAGCATTGTACTGGCTGCTGGCGCGGACCCGGGCGGAGCTGCTGACGTTGTGCAGCCGCCGGCGATAGACCTGCACCGGGTGCGCGGTGCTGGTCCCGCTCTTCATCCGGTCGGTAAGCAGGATCGCCCGCGTCTCGGTCCCCACCGGCAGCGCGGCCAGGCGGAACGGCCACTGCCGCGGCGGGATGTCAATTTCCTGCCAGTGTTCCGGGTTGTCGGGGTCGCCGGGGTACGGGGCGTCCGGCTTCAGGACCCGGAGCTCCCGGTTGGAGAAGAGCACCGATCCGACCGCGACCGGCCGCTTGAACGCGACCCGGTAGTGGAACACCTCCGGCTCCGGGCTCAGCTTGTCGCCCTCGCCGTGCCGCCCGCC
Organism: uncultured Planctomycetales bacterium; assembly: GCA_964553265.1. GTDB lineage: Bacteria > Planctomycetota > SZUA-567 > SZUA-567 > JAFGNG01 > CAZKKD01. The sequence continues at coordinate 1,487 of CAZKKD010000199.1, forward strand.
GGCCCGGCCCGCCGACCACTTGCGGTGCCAGTTGTCCACCTCTTTCGAGGGGGCCAGGAGGCCCATGCTCAGGAGCACCTTGTCGCGCCCGGGCGCGCCCTCCTTCCCGTCGTGAAAATGCCGCGTCGCCTCGAAATCGATCTCCGCCTCCGTGACCGCAAGGGCAAAGACGCCGCCGTCCTCGCCCGCAACCGCCACCGAACACGCGATCATGCAGACCGCGACGAGCCAGATCGATCTCTGTGCGCGCATCGTTGCCTCCCCAATGCAAGAGCCAGGGTCCATTTTAATATGGCGTTCCGGAGTCTCGACTATACCATGCTAATCCGATTTGCGTGGTAAAGCAATGCTTTCGTACCGAAATCTTCCTTATTTTACGGTCATCATCCCTGTCCGCCCATCCGGCCGTCCCGGAACGGCCTGGCCGTGCCGCCGTCGGCTTCGGGGAAACGCGAGGATTATCCTCAGGAAATGCTGTCGAAATCGTGGGCCGGGCAAGGGAGTTGCGAGGCATTCCCGCTGTGCGGTCGCGCAACGGTCAACCTTGACCGAAAGCGATTTTTTTCGCTTGCCGGATCGATGGCGGCGCTTCTACCATTATCGGACCAGCAGGGAGCGCGGCGTTCGCGCCGCGGTCCCGGCCGGGCGTCCATGGAGGGACACCGGCCCCGAGACTGCAACGAGAGGACTCGCATCCATGCCCGGTCGCCATGTGCTCATTCCCGCCGTTCTGCTGGCCGTTTTCTGCCTGACCCTCATCTACAGCACCACCGAAGCCCCCGCACGGAGTCGCCGCGCGCGCACCGAACCGATGATGCTGATGGCGGTCCAGGAGCGGCCCGCCGCCGTCCGGAAGACCGATCCGCTCTCCATCACCGGCATCGAAGGCATCGCCGCCGCCCCGGCTCCGCTGCCGGCCGCGATCGCCCGTCCCGCAACGGAAGCGGCCGAACCGGCCGGCGCCACCCCGCTTCCCCGGGAGACGACCCCGCCGGAAGCGTCCAGCCAACCCGCCACCTACACCGCCACCGCGCTGGTCACCGGCTACTGCCCCTGCCGGCGCTGCTGCGGACGCTTCGCCAACGGGCGGACCTCGATCGGCACGAGCGCCTGGAAGCCCGGCATTGCCGCCGATCCGGACGTGCTCCCGTACGGGACCGTGGTGGAGGTCCCCGGCTACGGCGCCTACAAGGTCGACGACACCGGCATCGCCATGCGGCGGAGCTGGCGCTACCGGGGCCGCCTGCACCTGGATCTCCGCTTCACGTACCACTGGCAGGCGCGGCAGTGGGGCGCGCAGTACGTGCGCGTCCGCATCACCCCGCCGGCGGACGAGTAGAGACCTCGAGTAGAGGCCTCCGGGAGCGGCCGGGCGGCCCTGGCGGAGCGACACGCCGCAGCGGCCGGCTTTTTTCCGGGTATTCTCTTGATCCCCCGCGGCCTCACCGATATGGTACCACGGTACTCCGCACGGCGCGCCCCCCGGCCTCTCTTCGCACGGACAGGGTTCCCGGGGCCGTGCCGCCAAACCAGTGAGGACGGTCCGACACGACCACAGCGAGGGGAAAGAACCACCGCATGCCCGACAATCTGAACCCGACCGGCCTTCAGCAGCCGCCGGTCCCCGGCGAATCCGAAGACACCGTCAACCAGAAGATCGAGCGCGTCGCCGCCCTCTGGCCCAAGGCGCTGGCGATCCTCGTCATCCTCCTGGCCGTGACCGGCTTGTACAAGTATGTCAGCGGCCTCCAGCGCGCGGCCGAGGAAGAGGCCTGGACCGCGTTCGCGCGTGCGGAGATGGAAACCTCGCGCACCCCGGAAAAGCTGCCCGCGCGTCTCCTTGCCGCGCTGGACGAGCACCCCGACGCCGACGCCCGCTTCTATGCGCAGATGCGGCTCATCCCCGCCTACTTCAGCGACAAGAACCTGGCCGACGCGCGGGACGCCGCCGAACGCTTCCTGCAGGCGCACCCCGCCCACACCTTCGCCCCGCAGGTCCGCTGCGACTACGCGCGGCTCCTGGAGTGGGAGGGCAACTGGAAGGGCGCGCTTGAGCAGTACGAGGCCGTCCTGGGCGCCGAGGCCGCCTACCTCGAACCGGAGGCCTACTTCGGCCTCGCCCGCTGCCACGAGCAGATGAACCGCACCGCGGACGCCGAAGCGCTCTACATCCGCATCCGCGACCTCGCCGTCGAGCGCTCCTGGCCGGCGTTCGTCCGCGACGCGGCGACGCTCCGCCTCATCGCCCTCGTCGACGCCGAGCGCAACCTGGCCTCGGGCGACGCGGCCCCGGCGACCGCCGAAGCGGCAGCCGAAGCCGCGGCCGCAACGGACGCGGAAGCGGACCCCGGCGCCGCCGCCGCAACCGATGCGGCCGAAGCCGCCGCAGACGCAACGGAAGAGCCGGTCGTGGATCCCGACACCACGGAGGACGGGGCGGCCGTCGAAACGGACGAAGACTGAACGTCGTGTCAACGGATGACATGACAGATAGACAAGGGGAGTGATGCAATGGCGAATCTGGCGGAAATTTCGGAACTGCTTCAGAAGGGCAAGGCGAAGGACGTCAAGGAGAGGGTGCAGGCGGCCATCGACGAGGGCGTCCCGCCCAAGGAGATTCTCGACGAGGGGCTGCTCTCCGGCATGTCCGTGATCGGCGAGAAGTTCAAGAACAACGAGGTGTACGTCCCCGAGGTGCTCATCGCGGCGCGCGCCATGAACGCCGGGATGGAGATCCTCGAGGCGAAGCTGGTCGACGCCGGCGTCGAGTCGAAGGGCAAGATCGTCCTCGGCACCGTCAAGGGCGACCTGCACGACATCGGCAAGAACCTGGTCTGCATGATGTTCAAGGGCGGCGGCTTCGACGTCATCGACGCGGGCATCGACGTGGCGCCCGAGAAGTTCGTCGAACTGGCCAAGGAGAAGGGCGCCGGGCTCATCGGCTGCTCGGCGCTGCTGACCACCACCATGCCGGCGATGAAGCAGGTCGTCGAAGCGGTGAAGGAAGCCGGCATCGACTGCAAGGTCCTCATCGGCGGTGCGCCGGTGACCCAGGCCTACTGCGACGAGATCGGGGCCGACGGCTACGCCCCGGACGCCGCAAGCGCCGTCGACGTCGGCAAGCAGCTCGTCGGCGCCTGATCCGGCCGCCGCACCCGCTGCCGGCCTTCCCGCCGGACCGGAAAACCAACGGGGCCGCCTCACTCGGGGCGGCCCCGTTTTCGTGGATGCCGCCGGCAGAAGCAGGGCCAGGCCCCGTCCCCCGGGAAACGGAAACGAAGACCCAACTCCCTTTCCAGAAAACGCTTGACGACGCTCGGAAAGCGCGTAGGGTTAGGACTTACGTCACGACGCTGCGGCGCTCCGGCTTCCGCGGGTGGGGGAATGCTTGCCCGCCGTACGCCATTTTGAAGCGCGCGTGAACGTCACGAGGAGGACGAAAACCATGGCTACGCTTTCGCGTATGCGTAACTACCTGCTCTCGAAGGGCATGCAGTCCGCACTGCCCCTCATGTCCAAGACCAGCCCCGAGACGCTCACCAAGCTGATCGAGACGCTCAAGGATTCGGCCATCAAGCGCATGGCCGCCAACCACACCGGCGACGACATCACCCGGGCGATGCGTGTCGAGGCGGCCAACGGCTTCTTCGAAATGGCGAAGCGCAAGCTCCCGTCTCTCAGCCCCGAGACGCAGAAGCGGCTCTGCCACAATCTCTTCTTCAACACCATGCACCTCGGCGACGAGGCGCGCGAGCGGTACCACGCCAAGCACGGCGAGTATCCGCCCTTCTTCCTGGTGATCAGCCCGTCGATGGCCTGCAACCTGCGCTGCACCGGCTGCTACGCCTGGAAATACGACAAGACCGAAATGCTCTCCTTCGAGGAGATGGACCGCCTCCTCACCGAGGCGAAGGAAGAGATGGGCATCTACTTCGTCACCATTACCGGCGGCGAACCGACCGCCTACAAGCACCTCTTCCCCCTCGTGGAGAAGCACAGCGACATCTTCTTCCAGATGTACACCCACGGGCACAACATCGACGAGGCGATGGCCGCCCGCATCGCCAAGCTCGGCAACCTCTACCCCGCCATCAGCATCGAGGGCGGCGAGGCCGAGACCGACACCCGCCGCGGCCCCGGCGCGTACCGCAAGGTCCTCTCCGCGATGGAACACCTCCGCAAGGCCGGCGCGCTCTTCGGCTTCTCGGTCACCCACACGCGCTACAACCACGACGCGGTGATGCAGGGCGACTTCTTCGACGACATGATCGGCCACGGCGCGGCGTTCGGTTGGTTCTTCCAGTATGTCATGTACGGCAAGGACCCGGATCCGGACCTCGTCCCGACCGCCGAACAGCGCTACGAGCGCCGCGAGGCCGTGCTGCGGTACCGCCGCGAAAAGCCCATCCTCGTCTTCGACTTCTGGAACGACGGCGACTCGGTGCAGGGCTGCCTCGCCTGGGGGCGGAAGTACGTCCACATCACGGCCAACGGCAATGTCGAGCCCTGCGTCTTCGTCCACTTCGCGCTCGACAACATCCGCGAAAAGAGCCTGGTGGAGATCATCAACCACCCGTGCTTCAAGGACGCCCGCACGCGCCAGCCCTTCGGCGAGGACCTGCGCCGGCCCTGCCCGGTCATCGACCATCCCGGGCAGCTGAAGGAGCTGGTCGAACGCTACGGCATGTTCGCCAACGACGGCGCGTCGATGGCGATGATTACCGACATGCACGACACCGTGAAGGCCCAGGCCGACGCCTACCGCGACTACCTGAAGGCCCACGACGCCGGCTGCGGCGGCCACTGCGCGGCCTGCGGCCAGGCCCCGGCCGAAGCAGAAGCGGCCCCCGCGCCCGCCGACATCGCCGGCGACTGACCGCACCTCCGCCCCACGGCGCGACGCGCATTCTTCCCGCCCCTCCGCCGTCCGGAGGGGCGGGTTTGTTTTGCAGCCGGAACCGGAGAAGCCTCCGCCACTCTGTCCATTAGCACCTCCGGTCTTGCAGGGCCGCAGTCTGCAGGCGCCCGGCCGGGACGGCCGGAGCGGCCGGCGGGCCTTCGCTTCGCCGGGCGGGGGGGGCGGCGGTGGCCGGTTATTCCGCGTCGGCGTTCTGCTGCAGGAGGCGCGCCACGCGGGCGCGGGCGGGGTGGCTTTCCGGCGCGTCGCGGAGGAAGCGCTGGAAGTGGAGCTTCGCCTGCTCGGGGTCGGGCAGGCGATTGGTAAAGAGCTCGCCCAGGTAGAGATGCGCCCCCAGGTGGTCGCGGTCCAGGCGCAGCGCCTCGCGGAACGAGCGCTCCGCGTCCATGTACCGCGCCGAGTGCAGGTAGCACAGCCCCAGGCGGAAGTGGATCTCCGGGTTGTCCGGGTCGCTCCGGAGCGCCCGCTGCAGGCTGTCCCGGGCCGTGTCCGGCAGGTCGAGCTCCAGGAAGCAGCACCCCTCCATGAAGCTCGCCGGCCCGTAGCCCGGGTCGAGCTGCAGCGTCCGGCGGAAGTACTGCAGCGCCTTGCGGAACGCGCCCTCCGCCTCCCGGTCGGCCACCTGCGCGCGCTGCACCGGCTCCTCGTCCCCGGTCGTGGCCGCCTGCGCGCGGAACTGGTCGCCCAGCAGGCGGTCGCGCTGGCCCAGGAAGTAGTGGCACCGGCCCAGCATGTAGGCGGTGTGCTCGTTCTCCGGCTCCAGCAACAGCGCCTGCTCCAGCGCCGGCACCGCCTCCGCCTCCCGGTCCTGGTAGAAGAGCGCCGAGCCGAGCACCAGCCACGCGGGGGCGTACGTCTCGTCGAGGACGGTGGCCTTGCGGGCCTCCTCCTCCGCGGTGGCGTAGGCCTTGAGGTCGTTGTACGTCAGCGCCAGCCGGTAGCGGGCCTCCGCGTCGCCGGGGCGCAGCTTCTTCGCCTGGCGGAAGCGGGCCAGCGCGCGGGGGTACTCGCCCTTGCGGGCGTGCGCGGCGCCCTGGCGCATCGCTTCGCGGAACTTGCCGTCGCCGTCCTCGGCCGGCGCAGACCCGGCCAGCACGGCGGTGAACCAGAGTGCGACCGCGAGGAAACGCACCGCGCACGGGCCGCGACGGCCGGCGTACATCATTCCTGTTGCGCGCATCCTGGGCTCATTCATGCCGCGTATGCTACGCCGTCCGGCGCCCGCCTGTCAAGCGCGCAGGCCCACTCCAGTCCGGTTCC
>CAZKKD010000200.1:0-1673 GCA_964553265.1 uncultured Planctomycetales bacterium
AGGCCGATGTAGGCAGCAAAGCTGGCTCGCTCGGCCGTCTGCTGCTCGGCGGATCGGGGGTCGTCCGGATCGGCGCCGAAGTACCAGCCGCGGGTGGTGTCGTTGTCGTGGGTGCCGGTGTAGACCACGGTGTTGCGTTCGTGGTTGTGGGGCTGATAGGCCGCGGTCTTCGGGTCCTCGCCGCCGAAGGCGAACTGCAGCACCCGCATCCCCGGCAGGCCGAAGCGTTCCCGCAGGGCGTGCACCTCGGGCGTGATGGTGCCCAGGTCCTCGGCGATGAACGGCAGGTCGCCGAAGCGCTCGCGCACCGCATGGAGAAAGTCGTCTCGCGGCCCCGGCGTCCAGGCGCCGTTGACGGCGGTCGTCTCGCCACCGGGGATCTCCCAGTACGCCTCGAAGCCGCGGAAGTGGTCGACGCGCACCACCTCCACCTGGCGGAAGGTGGCCTCAAGCCGGGCCAGCCACCACGCATAGCCTTCTTTCTTGTGGGCCGGCCAGTCGTAGACCGGGTTGCCCCAGAGCTGGCCGGTGGGGCTGAAGTAGTCGGGCGGGACCCCCGCGACCGCGGTGGGGAGCCCCTTCGCGTCGAGCTTGAAGAGATCCTGGTGCGTCCAGACGTCGGCGGAGTCGAGCGCGACGAAGATCGGCACGTCCCCCACCAGCCGCAGGCCCGATTCCGCGCAGTGGGTCTTGAGCGCCTGCCACTGGCGGTCGAAGAGGAACTGGTAGAACTTGTGCCGGCGCACCGCGTCCGCCAGCCGGCCCGCCGCGTCGGCGAGGGCCTCCTCGTCGCGCTGCCGCAGCGGCGCCGGCCACTCGTGCCAGGGGGCGCCGCCGGACTCGTCCTTGATGGCCATGAAGAGAGCGTAGTCGTCGAGCCAGTCGGCCTCGCTGCGGCAGTACCCGTCGAACCAGCCCTGCTCCTCCAGGCCGGCGTCGCGGAAGAAGTGCTCGTAGCAGGTTTCGAGGACCGGGATCTTCCAGGCGCGGACCGTGTCGAAGTCCACCCGTTCCGGTGTGCCGGCCGGGATGGCGCCGAGGTCGCCCTTCCGCAGCCACCCGTCCTGCAGCAGGCTGTCGGTGCCGATGAGGAGCGGATTGCCCGCAAAGGTGCTGTAGGAGGCGTAGGGGCTGTTCCCGTAGCCGGTGGGGCCCAGCGGCAGGACCTGCCACAGCCGGCAGCCCGCCTCCAGCAGGAAGTCGACGAAGTCGTGCGCTTCCTGCCCGATTTCGCCGATGCCGTAGGGGCCCGGCAGCGAGGTGGGGTGCAGGAGCAGGCCCGCCACGCGGTCGCGGTTGGCGAGCAGGTCTTCCGGAAGCAGATCAGGATCGGTCGATGCGCTCATGGGTCCCTCCGTATTGGCCGGCGCGTCCGGCAGTCGGACGCATACTCTAACCGGCGGCCGGCGGGATCACAAGGCTTCTTCGCGCCGTGTCGGGGGCGTCCGGGACGGACGCGCGCGTGGCAGGCGCTCACGCCAGCCACGCGCGCCGGACCTCGGTGCAGGTGCGAAGGCCTGCGGCGCGGATCCGGTCCAGCCGTTCGCCAACCGCTTCCTCGCGGTCCGACAGGGCTTCGCCGTCATCGACCGGCTGCCAGTCGCCGCCGCGCGCATCGTACAACACCGGGACCTGCGGTACGCCGCGGCGGTTGCGTTCGATGGGGAGGAAGA
>CAZKKD010000200.1:1683-7621 GCA_964553265.1 uncultured Planctomycetales bacterium
GCTCGAGAGCTCGAGGACGACCCAGTCTTCGGCGCCGATGGCGTCGAGCTTCTCAAGCAGCGATCCGCCGAGGTTGCCGCCGACGTGCACCCGCGGCTCGCCGACCGCCTCGGCGAGGACGTGGCCGATCATGGCGGTGACGGTCGACTTGCCCGCCGAGCCCGTCACGCCGATCGTCCGGCCGCGGTCGGGCAGCCGCTCGACGAGCAGGCCGATCTCGCTGGTCAGCGGCACGCCGCGGTCGCGCGCCACCGGGGCGCGGGCTTCCGCCGGTGCATCGGCAGGAGGGTTGCTGAGGCTGGGGGGGCCCGCGGCGCGGGGGGCGCCCAGGTCGGGGCCCGCGGCGCCCCGGACGTAGGGGTCGTAGTGGCGGGGGCTGGGCTCGTGGGCGCCCCCGCAGGCGCCCGGCGGCGCCTGGCGCCACGCGCCGTCCGCGGTGGTGAGGTGGAGCGGTTCGTCCGCGGGCAGCAGGGCCAGGAGCGCACTCATGATGGTGGTCTTGCCCGCGCCGCCCGGCCGCGCCCCCACCAGCCACCCCGCGCCGTCCTCGATGGCGTGGAGGATCCGGCAGGCCATCGGGCGGGAGAGCGTGCCCGCTTCCAGCAGGTCCACGACCGAGAGCATGCGCCCGCCGCGCTGGTTGCTCCGTTCCACCGCCGCCAGGACCGGGTCCGCGCGCATCGCCTGCCCTCAGGAGGCCTGGGGAGTGTCGCTTGCGGGATCGCCTGGCTCCGAAGCGCCGCTCTCGCCGTCTTCCGATGGGGTCGGGGCGGGGAGGGGGAGGGCGATGCGCTCGATGGCCAGGGCGCGGCCCGTGCCGGGATCGATGTCGATCTGCGCGCCGTGCAGGCGGATGTCGCCTTCGCAAACCTCGAAGCGCGCCGGCATGCCGGTGGTGAACTTGTGGAGCACCGGCGCCTTGGCCCGGCCGATGACGCCGTCGTGCGGGCCGGTCATGCCGAGGTCGGTGATGTAGGCGGTGCCGTGGGGGAGGACGGCCTCGTCCGCCGTCTGGACGTGCGTGTGCGTCCCCGCCACCGCCGAGACGCGGCCGTCGAGGTGCCAGCCCATCCCGATGCACTCGCTCGTCGCCTCGGCGTGGAAGTCGACCAGGATGACGCGCGCCTCGTTCGCGAGCGATTCGAGCAGAACGTCGATGGCGTGGAACGGGCACTCCGACGGCTCCATGAAGACCCGCCCCTGCAGGTTGATCACCGTGATCGGGACCTCGCCCGCCCGGTAGACGCCCCAGCCCCGGCCCGCCGCGGCGGGCACGTAATTGAGCGGCCGCAGCAGGCGTTCCTCGTCGAAGCAGCCGAAGCCGTCCTTGTTCTTGTAGATGTGGTCGCCGCTGGTGACGACGTCGACGCCGCCGGCGAGGATCTGCTTCAGCACCTTCGGGGTCAGCCCCGAGCCCGCGGCTGCATTTTCGCCGTTGGCGACGACGAAGTCGATGCCGCGCTCCTCGCGCAGGTGGGGGACGAGCTCGGTCACGGCCTTGCGGCCCGGCCGGCCGACAATGTCGCCGATGAAGAGAATGCGCAGTGGCATGGCGTCTCCTGTTGGGTCGGGCACGGGCCGGAAGACCCCGGCGCGTCCCGCCCGATGCGGTGGGCGCCGGTCCCCTCCCCGTGGCGCCCGTGCAGCACGTTGGTACTGCAACGCGTGGAAATCGTCAAGGGATGTCCTGCCGCGACATTGCCAGCGCCCGGCGGATCGGGTATGCTGGGCGCGCACTACGGACCGGATTCGGAAAGGGGAGTCGCGTGCGGACCGTCGAGGTGTCTGCCGTCGCCGACGCGCTGGAGGACTGCATCCGCCGCGCCAGTTTCTCGCTGGGGGCGCGCGAGTGTGCCGCCCTGCGCGCGGCGCGGGAGCGCGAGCGGCATCCCGCGGCCCGCGCCATTCTGGACGAACTCATCGAGAACGCGGCGATCGCGGATGCGGAGCGGCGCCCCCTCTGCCAGGACACCGGCGTGGCGGTGGTCTTCCTCGACGTCGGACAGGAGGTGGCCCTCGTCGGCGGCGACCTGGAGCCGGCGCTCCACCGCGCCGTCGCAAACGCCTACACCGGTGGGTACTTGCGCAAGAGCTTGCTCGAGCATCCCCTCGAGCGCGTCAACACCGGCGACAACACCCCGGCGGTCGTCCATATGCGCATCGTCCCGGGCGACTGCGTGCGCGTCCGCTTCGACGCGAAGGGCGGGGGGTGCGAAAACATGAGCCGCATCGCCATGCTCACCCCTGCGGCCGGCCGGGACGGCGTGATCGCCGCGGTCGTCGACGCAGTCCGGGAGGCGGGCGGCAATCCCTGCCCGCCGGTGGTGGTGGGGGTGGGGCTCGGCGGCACGTTCGAGAAGGCGGCCCTCCTCGCGAAAGAAGCGCTCCTGCGCCCCCTCGGCGACCCGGCGGAGCGGGCGGACGACGCCGCGCTCGAACGCGACCTGCTGGAGCGGATCAATGCCACCGGCGTCGGTCCGATGGGCCTCGGCGGGGACACGACCGCCCTCGCGGTCCATGTCGCCAGCCACCCGTGCCATATCGCCTCCCTGCCGGTGGCCATCAATCTCGACTGCCACAGCCACCGCCATGCGGAAGCGGAGGTCTGAACCATACATCCCGCCAGCGCCCGCGACCGACCCGGGCGTGCCGTCGCGGGACCGCGTGTGCAGGAAGGAGCCCGCCGTGCCGCCGGACCCGGAGCCTCCCCTCGAACGCCACTGGCACAGCCATCGCGGCGCCGGCGCGGCTGAGCCGCCATCGGTGCGGATTGCGCCGGTCTTTCTGCGTCTCGGCTTCATCACTGCACAGGAGCGCCGCAGCGTGCCGGCCCACCGCCACCGCGAGCACGAGATCATCGTCGCGCACGAGGGGGGCTACTCCTGCGCCGTCAACGGGTCGTGGATGGACCTTGCCCCCGGCGACGGGGTGGCCATCCAGCCCGGCGACTGGCACGAGGATCGCTTTCGCGGGGCGACGCGCTACTTCGGCCTCTGCTTCGATCTCGCGGGCGAGGACCTCCGCCCCCGCCTGCCGGGCATCTTCCGGCTCGACGTCCAGCCCGAGGAGCAGCGCTTCCGCGTGCCGCGCGCCGTGTACGAGCCGCTCTTCGAGGGCATCCGCGGCGAGGGGGAGCGCGCGGACGCGGCGGCGGGGCACATCCAGGACGCGCTGCTGCTCGCCTTCTTCTGGCAGATGATTCGCGCGCTCCCCACCGGCGCGGTCAACCCCGCGTTCCTGGCGCTCTCCGGCGACCAGGCCTTCCCGGGGCAGCTCCGGCGCTTCTTCCGGGCGCACGTGCACGAGGATCTCTCGGTCGCCGAGATGGCGGACCACCTCCACATGAGCGAGAGCAGCCTCTCGCACAAGTGCACCCGGCTCCTGGGCGCCTCGCCGCACAAGGCGTTTCTGCGGGTCCGGATGGAGCGGGCGCAGTACCTCCTGGCCAACACGGAGATGAGCGTGAAGGAGGCAGCCGCGGAGCTCGGCTTCGAGGATCCGTACGGCTTCAGCCGCACCTTCAAGACCGTCTGCGGCGTCGCCCCCACCCACTGGCGCGACCGCCGGGGGGCGGATGCCTGAGGCCGCTTCCGGGGCGCGCTGCGGGGTTTTCGCTGGCCTCCACCTCCGACGCTTCGTATGGTAGGCAGGCATGGAGACGCCGCCGCGCTTCAGCATCCTGGTCTATCTCGACGAGAGCGGCCGGCCCGGCGTTTCGCTCGTCTTCGTGCTGCCGATTCTTCTCACCTACGAGATCGGCGTGCAGATCATGAACCTCGGGCGCGACGAGTACACCGTCAACGCCGCCGACGCCATCCTCAAGGAAGCGCTGAAGCAGATCGGGTTTTACGGATCGCTCCTCTCGGCGTTCTGCATCGTCCTGGCGCTGCTCTTTCTGCACATGCACAAACGCCTGCCGTGGACCCTTCGGCCGGGTACGCTGTTCGGCATGCTGATCGAGAGCCTGGTCGTGGCGTTGCCGCTCTTTCCGCTTGGCTCGCTTGTCAACTGGGCGCTCATGGCGTCCCCGTCGTGGGGCGAGATCGGCCGGATGCTGGTGCTGAGCATGGGCGCGGGCATCTACGAGGAGTTCCTCTTCCGCCTGCTCCTCCTGGGCGGTTTCGTCTGGGTGGCGGTGCGCATCGCCGGCAAGGAGCGCCGGCAGGGGGCGCAGGCGGTGGCGGTCCTGGTGGCGGCGCTGCTCTTCTCGGCCTTCCACCACATCGGGGCGGAAGGCGACCCGTTCACGCTGCGCGTCTTCGCGTTCCGTGCGGTGGCGGGCATCTACTTCGCATGGATTTACCTCGCCCGCGGATTCGGCATCGCCGTCGGGTGCCATACCGCTTATGACCTCATGGTGGTGACGCTGCTGGCCCTCGAGGGTGAAGCCGCGTTGTAGCCGCCACGTTTCTGCTTCGTTGTCTCTTGCGAGGAGTCCACCCATGCCTGTCGATCCCGCTGCTGCCGGGTCCGAAGCCGCCCGCCCCAACATCGTCATCATCCTCGTCGACGACATGGGGTTCTCCGACATCGGCTGCTACGGCTCGGAGATCCGCACGCCGCACCTCGACGGCCTCGCCGAAGGGGGCGTGCGCTTTACGCAGATGTACAACTGCGCCCGCTGCTGCCCGACGCGCGCGAGCCTGCTGACCGGCATGGGCCCGCACCGGGCCGGCGTCGGGCACATGGTGGGCGATGCCGGCGTCGGTCCGGCCTACCAGGGGTACCTCCGCGAGGACACCGTCACCTTTGCCGAAGCGCTCGGGGCCGACGGCTACCGGACCTGCTACTGCGGCAAGTGGCACGCCTCGCCCGGCATCCCCATCGTGGGCGAGGGCATCGCCCCCGGCGCGCCCGGCAACCCGTATCCGCTGAGCCGCGGCTTTGACCGCTTTTACGGGACGCTCGCCGGCTGCGGCAACTTCTGGAACCCGCACGCGATCATGGACCAGGACCGCCGCGTCCTGGAGGTCGGCGACGACTTCTATTACACCGACGCCATCGCCGAACGCGCAAGCGGCATGATCGACGAAGCCGTCGCCGGGGACGCCCCGTTCGTCCTGCACGTCTGCTATACCGCCCCGCACTGGCCCCTCCACGCCTGGCCCGAGGACATCGAGCGCTACCGCGGCCGCTACCGCGACGGGTGGGACACGATCCGCACCGCCCGGCACGAGGAACTCCGCGGCATGGGGCTCGTCGATCCGTCGTGGGCCATCAGCCCGCGCGACCCCGACAGCCGCGACTTCACCGACGATCCCGCCGACCGCCGCGACTGGGAAGACCTCCGCATGGCCGTCTACGCCGCGCAGGTGGAGAGCATGGATCGCGGGGTGGGGCGCATCCTGGAGGCGCTCGACCGGAACGGCATCGCCGACGACACGCTCGTCATGTTCCTCAGCGACAACGGCGGCTGCGCCGAGTTCCTCCGCGAAGACGGCGAGGACACCGCCTGGCCCGGGATGTACACCCACACCGCCCGGCCGGGCGAGACCTGCACCGTCGGCAACATCCCCGGCCTCGAACCCGGACCGGCCACCACCTTCATGAGCTACGACCTCCCGTGGGCGAACGCCAGCAACACCCCGTTCCGCCTCTACAAGCACTGGGTGCACGAGGGCGGCATCGCCACGCCCTTCGTCTGCCGCTGGCCCCGGCGCATCCGCCCGGGACGCATCGTCCACGCACCGACGCACGTCATGGACATCATGCCCACCTGCCTCGACGTCGCCGGCCCGTCCATGCCCACCGAGCGCGACGGCCATCCGGTCCAGCCGCCGGAGGGCGAAAGCCTCGCGCCGCCCCTCGACCGGGACGACTGGACCCGCGACGTGCCGATCCGCCGGGAGCACCAGGGCACCCGCCCCGTTCGGCAGGGGCAGTGGGAGCTGGTCCACCGCACCCGCGCCTGGGCGCACGCGCCGGGGGCACTCCACGC
>CAZKKD010000201.1:0-7615 GCA_964553265.1 uncultured Planctomycetales bacterium
GTTCCCCCGACAGGCTGTGCGCGGCCAGCATCCCCTCCGGGTGCAGAAGCCCGATGCCCAGCGCGCTCACCAGCAGCACCGCCCCCGCCCCGACCACGCTGTCGGTCCAGCCCAGGCCCGCCACCGCCGCCGCCAGCACCGGACCGGCCAAGAGCAGCCATGGCTGCCCGCCGCTGCGCAGCACTATGCCGGAAAGCGGCTGGATGAAATTCACGACAATCGACGCAACCCCCATAAGTAACATGACGTTGCCGAAGGTAATCCCCAGGTGCGTCGTCAGCGTGGGCTCCGGCAGCGGCGTGCGCACGCCGGCGTAGAAGTCCACCAGGAAGTGAAGCAGCGTCAACACCGCCAGCCGCATGCGTGTCCCGCCAGGCATCTCCGCTCTCCCCATTGCCACCGCTCCGCTTGCCGCAGGGCCTTCCGCAGCGGCGTGACGCAAAGGGGAGGATTATATGCGCCGCTCGCGGCGACGTCACGACCAAAGCGACGGCAACGTACCCGCTCTTTGCGTTTTCCCGCTAGATATGGTAGGGAAGAGGCGGGACTCTGGTATCTTTTCCCCGACGCGGTCCGTGGGCGGCCACGGCGGGGCTGCCGAATGTATCTGCACGGGAGACGACCATGCCCCCCGAACCGCCTGCAACGCCATCGAATGGCGGAGTCGTCCTCTCCCTGCGGGAGGGCGGCGCCGGCGGTCCGCCCGCCCTGCCCCGCGGACCGGCACTGGACGAGGAGGGCTGCCGGGCGCTCGACCGGCGGCTCGGCGTGCCCGCGGAGGTGCTGGACGCGGTCTACGCCCCGGCGCGGCGGACCGGGTACGAGGTGCTGGGCCTTCTGGCGGCGCTCCTGGCCGCGACGCTGGCCCTGGCCGGGCTCTTTCCCTGGAACCGCTTCCTCCGGCCGCTGCCGGAACGCCGGGGCGAGCGCTTTGCTCCCGCCTTCCTGGGCGATACCGAGGTCCGCCGGCGCGGCGTCCCCGAGGCGCTGGACCCTGTCGACCGCGCCCGGTACAGCCTTACAAAGCTGCTGCAGGACGGCAACCTGCCCAAGGCGCGCGCCATCTGCGAGTACGAGCTTGACCGCACCCCGCCCGAGGCCTGGCGCCGCTGGCTGCCGGTCTGGAACCACTACTTCGACATTCTCTTCCGCATGCGCGAACTGGGCACCCTCCGGGATGCGACCCACCGACTCCTCGAACAGGTCCCGGGGCACACCCCCGCGCTCTGGTACCAGGCGCAGGCACTGGTCTACCGCTTTCCGCGCCGCGACAGCTACCCCACCGACACCCCCTGGCAGGGCTGGGCCGAGCGGGCCCTGGAGCTGACCGACCGTGCGCTGGAGGTGCTCGACGCCCGCGCGGCCGCCCACGGCGAAGCCATCCCGGATGAGACCCGGCGGCGTCTGGACGAGGAACAGCGGCTGGTGCTCCTCCTGGCGGCGCGGCTGCACATGTACCTCTGGTGGACGGCAGGGCGGCCCGATCACGGCCCCGTGGTCGACCAGACCCGGGATGCGGCGCTGGCCCTCCTGGATCGGCTCGGCCCCCGGGACGCCGAAGCGCTGGCGCTCCGCCGCCGGATCCTGGGCGACATCCTGGACGACTGGAGCTGGCTCGAAGGCAAGGAACCCTACCGCGGCCGCGAGGTGGAGAAGGACGTCGTCCGGGCGGAATTCGACCAGGCGGACGCGGCGCTCCGGCGCCTGCGCGCCGCCGAAACGGAAGGAGGGGAGACGCCATGATCGAGCCCGCCCCTCCCGCACCTCCCCCCGCGCGCCCTCCCAGCGGCCCCGGCCCCGTTCGGCGCTTCTGCGCCGGGGTGCACCGCGGCCTCAGCCGGCCCATCCTCGGCACGCCCCGGCAGGGCGTCCGCGGTCTCTGGGACCCGAAATGGGTGGTCGTCTTCGTCCTCTACGCGCTGGCGGTGGGGACGATGGCGCGGGACCCGTGGTTCGGCGCCGATACCTTCGCCTGGAACCAGGGCGTGCTGGCGCTGGTGATGGCGGGCATGGTGGTCAGCGCGGTGGCCTTCGAGTGGGGGCTTCTCGGCGAACCGAAGGGCGTCAACCTGCTCCTGCACGCGGTTCTCGTCTTCCCGACCGCGCTCTGCTTCGGGCGGATCCTGGGCCGCCCCACCGAACCGGCCCCGCCCGACAGCCTCCTCGGCAAGGCGTGGGAGCTCGGCCGGACCGCGGTGGAGGCGGCCGGCATCGACGAGTTTGTCCCCGCCTGGCTGCAGGAGGTGCTGACGAGCCCGGGGCTCTTTCTCTTTCTCCTCTTTCTCGCGGCCGCCCTCTCGGCGCGCAGCGTGCCGCGGCGGGCCGGCCTGCTGGGCGCGGGCCTCCTGGCCGCGACGGCGGCGGCGCTCGCCTATCCGCCGCGCCCGTCGGCGTGGTTCTGGCTGGGCGGGGTGCTGCGGGTGCTGGGGTTCCGGCTCGAGCGGCTGGAGGCCCGCGGGCTGGCCCGCGGGCGCGCCGTCTTTGATCGGCTCGGCGGCATCGACGACGCGGACGAACGCCGCGCCGCGGTGGGGATCGCGCGGCGGGCCCTGCGGGACGGGGAGGTCGGCGAACCGGCCGTGGCCGGCATCGTCCGCGACGCCTACGCCGACCGGGCCGACCCGGGCGGGACGCTCGACCGCGCCCGCGCCGTCAGCTACCGCCTCGTCTGCGAACGGGGTGCGCTCGCCATCCGGGGCACGCAGCGCGGCTTCGTGCTGGCGCCCCCGGACGGACCGGACGGCACCGCCCCCTTCCTGGCGGCGGTGAGCTTCTGGCCGCGGCAGATCCTCCTCCTGGGGGTGGCGCTGGTGTGGCTGCTCTCGCCGCTCGACCTCATCCCCGACGCGGTGCCCGTGGTCGGCCTGCTGGACGACGCGGCGCTCCTGGTGGTCAGCAGCACGCCGCTGGTGCGCGCCTGGCTCGACGACCGGCGGTCCTCCCGTCCCCGTCCGGCCCCGCCGCCGGAAGCGGACTGACGCCCGGGCGCGCGCAATCCGCGCTGCAACGGGAAGGCAGACGCACGCCAAAGATACCGTTATGCAATCTCTTCGACGGGAACCCCGTGCAGGCGGGCCGCATCCGCCAATTTTGCATCCGCCGTCACGATCGGCAGTTTACGACCATGCGCGACAGCAAGGTGCAGAGCGTCCAACGTGCGCAGATTGGATGTGAGCGCGGCAAGCCAGTCCCGTGCAAGTTCGAATTCGTTCCACCGAAGGACAAAGCGCTGGTAGCGGTCCTCGCCCAGATGCAACGCAAACTGCTGCAGAATCCGGCGCCCGTCTTCGGCGGATAGCTCCCCCATGCGCACACGTCGCGCAACCGCCGAATGGAACTCGACTTCGGTCAGGGAACTGACCGCAGCGACACCCTGGGCCTGCAGGAAAGCGTTGACCGCACCGCTCCTGGCTTCGGGAATGTAGTAGGCAGCCAATATGCTCGTATCAAGGTAGTGCATCAGCGCTGCTCTTCGTCGCGGAGCTGCGAGATCAGTTCGCTGGTCGCTTTCCCCCGTACCGCAATGGAGTCGCGGAACGCGCACATGTCTGGAAAGCCTTTCCCGGTCTCCTGCTCCGGCGGAACAAGCCGCGCGACTTCCTTGCCCCGCCGGGTAATGGAAATCGTCTCCCCCTGCTCCGCTTCGGTGAGCAGGTGCCCCAGGTGCTTTCGCGCTTCGCGGGCATTGACGGAATGCATTGGCCCCTCCTTTGTCTACACATGAAATGTACACAAAGATCGTGCGCTGTCAAGCCTCCGGCGCACCGGCCCAGAGTCATTCAGTTCTCCCTCTCCCCTTGGGAGAGGGCCGGGGTGAGGGCCTCGGACGGTGAACATCCCCCTCGCCCTGACCCTCTCCCGGAGGGAGAGGAGACTTTTGCCGAATCGGCACCGCCAGGTTCAGGGCGAAATGGCAAGGGCTGAATGACCCTGGCGCCGGCCCCATAACAACGCGCGCCGGCGGATGGTCCGCCGGCGCGCGGGAGTGTACAGTCGGTGCGGCGCCCGGGGTGCGGGCGCGGCCGATTACCAGGCGAAGTGGGCGAAGGCCTTGTTGGCTTCGGCCATGCGGTGGGTGTTTTCGCGGACGGTCATGGCGGCGCCTTCCTTCTTGTAGGCGTCCATGAGCTCCTGCGCGAGGGCCTCGTGGAACTTGCGGCCCTTCTTGCCCCGCGCCGCCTGCATGATCCAGCGCAGCGCCAGGGTCTGCTGCCGCTTCGGCGTCACCGGCACCGGCACCTGGTAGTTGGCGCCGCCGACGCGCCGGCTCTTGACCTCGACGATGGGCTTGACGTTGTTGATCGCCTCCTCCACCACCTTCATCGGGTCGTCGGTCTTGAGCCTGTCCTCGATCATCTCGGTCGCGCCGTAGAAGATTTTCTCGGCCACGGACTTTTTGCCGCGCTGCATGATGTAATTGATCAGCTTGGCGGCGAGCACGTTGTTGTAGCGCGGGTCGGGTTTCAGGCCCGGACCGGTCACCTTGGTCGACTTCACCGGCATTGTTCCGTTCCTCCTGTTCAGCCCTGCTTGGGCGTCTTGGCGCCGTACTTGCTCCGGCCCTGGCGACGCCCGTCGACGCCGGCGGTGTCATTGACACCGCGGACGATGTGATAGCGCACGCCCGGGAGGTCGCGCACGCGTCCGCCGCGCACCAGCACGATGGAGTGCTCCTGCAGATTGTGCCCCTCGCCGCCGACGTAGGCGGTGACTTCCTTGCCGTTGGTCAGGCGCACGCGGGCCACCTTCCGCAGGGCGGAGTTGGGCTTCTTCGGCGTCTGGGTCTTGACGGCCAGGCAGACGCCCTTGCGCTGCGGGCACTGCTCCAGCACGGGGGCCTTGCTCTTCTTGATGGGCTTCTTGCGCCCCTTGCGGATGAGCTGGTTGATGGTCGGCATCTCTCTTCCTCGCTTCGTTTCGATGGCGCGTCGACGCGCCGTTCCGTTCGGTATCGTCTTCGCCCGCGGGCGATCTACACGTCCAGTTCGGCCTCGAGGCCGAGCTCGTCCTCGGGCTGCAGCGCCTCGGTCACGGCGGCCAGCGCCTCCTCGCGGATGCCGACGTCGCCGTTGCGGTACGACGGGAAGCCGGTCCCCGCCGGGATGATGTGCCCGATGATGACGTTCTCCTTCAGGCCGCGCAGCTCGTCGCGCTTGCCGGCGATGGCGGCCTCGGTCAGCACGCGGGTCGTCTCCTGGAACGAGCTCGCCGCGATGAAGGACTCGGCCGTCAGGCTCGCGCGCGCGATGCCCAACAGCAGCGGCTCGCAGGTGGCGGGCTTGCCGCCGCGGGCGAGGATCTCGCGGTTGACGTGCTCGAAGAGCACCCGGTCGACCGCGTCGGTCGGCAGGAACTCCGAGTCGCCGGTCTCGATGATCTTCACCTTGCGCATCATCTGGCGGATGAGCACCTCGATGTGCTTGTCGTTGATGCGCACGTTCTGTGCGCGGTAGACGTTCTGCACCTCGTTGAGGAGGTACTCCTGCAGGTGCGTCTCGCCGCGGATGCGCAGGATGTCGTGCGGCACCAGCGGCCCGTCCACCAGCGGCTCGCCCGCGCGAACGCGGTCGCCGGTGTGGACGCGCACGTGCTTGCCCTGCGGCACCAGGTGCTCGCGCGGGTTGCCGACCTCGGGCTTGACGAGGATGACGCGCTTGCCGCGCCGCCGCTCGCCCAGCTCCACGATGCCGTCGACCTCGGCCATGACGGCGGGCTCCTTGGGCTTGCGGGCCTCGAAGAGCTCGGTCACGCGCGGCAGGCCGCCGGTGATGTCCTGGGTCGTTTCGATCTCGCGGGCCACCTTGGCCAGGGTGGTGCCGGGCTTCACCTCGTCGCCCTCGTCCACGGCCAGGTTGGCGCGCTCGGGCATCGAGTAGTAGGCCAGGATGTGGCCGGTCTCGTCGGTGATGAGGATCTGCGGGTGGAGATCCCCCTTGTGCTCGGTGATCATCTTGCGCGTGAAACCGGTGGTCGGGTCGGTTTCGCTGCGCATCGTCTGCCCCTCGATGATGTCCTCGTAGCGGATGAAGCCGCCCTTGTCGGTGAGGACCGGGGTGTTGTACGGGTCCCATTCGGCGAGGATGGCGCGCGCCTGGATGGGCTTGCCCTCCTCGACGTGGATGATGGCGCCGACGGGGATCTCGTACCGGTCGCCGAGCTCGCGGCCCTTCTCGTCGGTGATGGCAATCTCGCCGTTGCGGTTGAGGACGACATCGGCCTCGATGCGCTTGCCCTTGTTGTTGGTCACCTCGCCGCGGACGGTGCGGACGTTGTGGAAGACGGGGATGCCGGCCACCTCGCTGCGGACCTCGCTGACGCGGACGGAGTGACTGGCGATGCCGCCGATGTGGAAGGTCCGCATCGTGAGCTGCGTGCCCGGCTCGCCGACCGACTGCGCCGCGATGACCCCGACCGCCAGGCCGGGCCCCACCACCTGGACGGTGGAGAGGTCCATGCCGTAGCACTTGCGGCAGATGCCGTATTCCATCTCGCACGTGAGCCGCGAACGGACGCGGATCTTGCCGAGGTCGAGCTGCTCGATCCGGCGCGCCTTGTCGCGGGTGATGAGCTCGCCCTTGCGGACGATCACCTCGTCGGTGAGGATGTCGACGATGTTGTCGCACGCGGTCCGGCCGAAGATGTTGTCGGCCATCGACACCTCCACGTGCTCGCCGCTCATCACCGCGCCCTTGCTGAGGCCGTTCTCGGTGCCGCAGTCCTCGCCGGTGATGACCACGTCCTGCGCCACCTGCACCAGCTTGCGGGTCAGGTACCCCGAGTTCGCCGTCTGCAGCGCCGTGTCGGCCAGGCCCTTGCGCGCGCCGTGGGTGGAGAGGAAGTACTCCAGGCCGCGCAGCCCCTCGCGGAAGTTGCCCCGGATGGGGGTCTCGATGATCTTGCCGTTGGGCTTGGTCATCAGGCCGCGGAAGCCGGCGAGCTGACGGATCTGCGCCGTCGAGGCCCGGGCGCCGGAGTGGAACATCGCCCAGATGGGGTTGATGTACTTCGGGCCGCGGTCGTCGCTGGCGAGCTCGTTCATCAGGTCCTTCGTCAACTGCTCGGTGACATGCGTCCAGGCGTCGACGATCTGGTTGTACCGCTCGCCCTCGGTGATGTCGCCCATCTGGTGGGCGTCCTCGATCTCGGCCACCTTCTGCTCGGCCTCGGTGATGGCCTTGGCGCGCGTCGGCGGGGCCTTGAGGTCGCTGGCCGAGAAGCTGAGCCCCGAGACCGTGGCGAAGTGGAACCCGATGTCCTTCATCGAGTCCAGGAGCACCACCGTGTGCTGCCGGCCGAGCGAGACGTGGCAGTCGCTGATGACCACGCTCAGGGCCTTCTTGTCCATCGTGCGGTTGTAGAAGTGCATCCCCGCCGGGAGGACGTCGTTGAAGAAGATGCGCCCCACCGTCGTCTCGTACAGGCCGCCGGGAGCGGGCTTCTCGGCCTCGCCGTTCTCGCCGGCCACCTCGTCGGTGCCCAGGCGGACGCGGATCCGCGCGTTGAGGCCGATGCGCCCCTCGTCGTAGGCGAGGATCGCCTCGGTCCGGTCGCGGAAGACCTTGCCCTGGCCCAACTGGTCGGCGCGCTCGAGGGTGAGGGCCTCGAAGCCGAGCAC
>CAZKKD010000202.1:0-7606 GCA_964553265.1 uncultured Planctomycetales bacterium
GGGTGGGGATGGCGGACGCGGCGTCCGGGAGCGGGGCGGGCTGGCGGGTCGGGTTGGGGGCCGGGCGGCTGTGCTGGGGCTGGCGCAGGCTGGGACGGTTCATCACCATCATCGTCGGCGGCGCCGCGCTCGGGAACCGCTCGATGGCCTGGGCGATGAGGTCGTCGTCGAGGGTCTTGCCGCTGTCGGCGGTGATGTTGGCGATGCGCGCGGCGCTGTAGGCGCTGCCGACCTGCAGGCCCAGCCACCCGGTGATGGGGGTGTAGTACGCCGGGTAGTGCAGGCTCGACCCGTCGAGGGCGTCCTGGACGACGTAGTCGCCGAGGTCGATCTTCGCGTCGTTGCCCGCGACGACCGCGACGTCGCTCTCGGTCGAGCGGAGCAGCCAGACCGAGCTGGCCGTGCTCTCGGTGGTGCCGCCGGCGTCGACGACCATGGTGTCGTCGGTGTTGTCGAGGCCGGTCGCGTCCACGAGGCCGCTGAAGCCATCGTCCTCGTTGTCGGTCCCGTAGATGACCTGCTCCTCGGCGTGGAAATAGCCCGCGCGGAGGTGGCGCAGCGCCTCGCGGGCGAGGAAGGCGTCGCGGCCGGACATGTAGCCGTCGGCGAGGGCCTTGTCGACCTGGAAGCTGGCGTCGAGGATCTTCAGCGTCACGGTGACCAGCGTGTCGCCGGACTTGCTGAAGGCGCGGCCGGCGTTG
The DNA here is from genome assembly GCA_964553265.1 of uncultured Planctomycetales bacterium. GTDB lineage: Bacteria > Planctomycetota > SZUA-567 > SZUA-567 > JAFGNG01 > CAZKKD01. Next base: position 702 of record CAZKKD010000202.1, read on the forward strand.
ACGCTGCGGAACGCGACGGTCGGCTCGGTCGTCTCCTTGACGTACTTGTGCAGCGTGCCGTTGCTGGCCGGGACGGCGGCGAGCGCGGACAGGAGCGGGGCGCGATTGAGCAGGTCGCTGACGTTGATGTCGGCGAGGTTCCGATCATTGATGGTGGTCAGATCGTTCAGGGTGAGGAGGCTGTCGGACATGGGTCGATCTCCAATCTATCCGCGCTCGGTGCGCGGGGTTGTCTGCGCGGGTCGGGCCCGCTGGTGGTCGGGTCTACCGGCGCTGCGCGGCCGGGCGGATCATGTCGGCGAGGCTGCTGACCTCGCCCTCGCCGGGCTGGCGGCCGGCGGAGTGCGGCTCGGCGGTGCGGTGCTCGGCGGGGGCGTCCTCGCCCACGTGCGCCGCGGCGGCAATGCGCTGGCGGAGCTCGTCGTTCTCGGCCTGGAGCGCCTCGACGCGGCGCAGAGCCGCGGCGGACAGGAAGAGCCCGTCGGCGTAGGCGCGGGCGGCGAAGGCCTCGCCGAACGCGTCCACCATCGCGCGGAACTCGGTGCGGGCGTCGGCGGCCTGCGCGTCGTCCGGCGCGGGCGCGTCGGCGCCGACGTCGCCTTCGGGCGTGTCGCCGGCGGCGTCGTCCGCGTCGTCCGTGGTGTCCGCGTCGGCTTCGGCCTCGTCCGGGGTGGCGTCCGCGTCCCCGGCAGTGGCGTCCTCGGCGGGCGCGTCCGCGGGCGCGGCGTCGGGGGCGACCGCCGTGTCGTCCGCGGCGTCCCCGGCGGCGTCGCCGGCGGCGGGGGCGTCGAGGGCAGTCGCCTCGGCGGTGGACAGGCCGCCCATGAATCGGGTGAAGAAGTTGCTCATGGATCGTCTCCTAGCTGGCCGCGCTCTGCGCGGCGTCAAACACGTCCTCGAAGTCCTGGACGGCGTCGATGAGTCCGAGTTCCCGCGCGCGGGCGGCCATCCAGACGCGGCCGGTGGCCCACGCCTCGACGGCGCTGCGCGCCGTGCCGCGGCCCTGCGCCACGGCGTCGATGAAGATGTCGGTGATGCCGCGCACGGCGTCGCGGATGTCGTCCGCCTGCGCGGACTGCATCCGCTCCGACCACTCGTCGCCGAAGGTCTTGGCCGGGGCGCTGGCGATGACGTGCGAGGAGAGGCCGAGCGCCTCCCAGTAGCGGCTGGCGTCCTCGAGGACGACGAACGTCCCGATGCTGCCGATCTGCGCGGTGCGGTTGGCGACGACGGCGGCGGCCTGGCTGGCAATCCAGTAGGCCGCGCTCGCGGCGAGGTCATCGACGTAGGCGACCACGGGCTTGCGCTCGCGCAGGCGCAGCACCTGGCGGGCGACCTGCTCGACCCCGCAGACGCTGCCGCCGGGGCTGCTGACCGTGAGCACCACGGCGCGGACCGCCGGGTCGGCCGACGCGGCGAGCAGGTTGACGCGGAGCCGGTCGCAGCCGGTGGCCGGAATCTCCAGCAGCTCGTAAATCCACGGGACCGACGGCAGGATGACGCCGGAGACGTCGACCAGGGCGACGCCGTCGACAATGGTGTAGTCGGGCTGCGGCGCGAGGCGGTCGCGGTCGGCAATGGCGGCGGCGACGTCGGCGGAGGCCGGCCGCGGCGCGGCCGCCAGCGTGCGCGCGAACGCGTCGAGGCGCGTGCGCTGCATCGCCCAGGGGCCGGGCGGAGCCGTCATCGGCAGGGGGGTGGTGTCAGCCTTCACGCTGTGCCTCCCGTTCGTCGTCGGCGTCGCCGGCGGTGGCGGCGGCGGGGGTGTCGAGGCCGAGCTGGCGGCGGAGGTCGCGGGCGTAGGCCTGCTCGGCCAGGACCTCGCGCAGGTCGAGGCCGTGCTCGCGGCAGACGCGGAGCTCGGACGTGAAGCCGGCCTCGACCGCCTTCTGGTTGGCCACGACCTCCTTGAGCGGGTCGAGCCAGGGGACGCCGGTGCTGATGACCTCCCAGCGGATGTCGCGGACCGGAAGGCCGCGCGGGATGTCGACCAGGCCGGCGGCAATCCACGCGCCGATGCGCCAGCGGAGCAGCCGGTCGACCACCTCGCGGACGTCCTCGCGCTTGGCGCGGGCGGACTGGTAGTACTGCAGCACCTTCTGGCGGCCGGCCGAGTAGCTCATGCCGGTCGCGTCGTAGAACTCGTACGGAATGTCGCAGGCCAGGAGCGCCACGCGGATCATCTGCTCGCAGAACTGGCGGAACTCGGTGGCCGGAATTTTCGACTCGATGAACGACAGGTCGTCGCCGCGGTCGAGCTCGACCTTGAACGGGCCGTCCTGCAGGTTGACCTTGTAGCGGTCGGTGTCGGCGTCCGGCGTATCGCCGTCGGCGGCGTCGACGTGGCCGAAATCGGAGTACGCGTCGAGCTTCTGGCGCGTGATCTTGAGGCCGAAGAGGTTGGACAACTTCGCCTTCGCGTGCGCGTAATCGAATCCTTCGTACAGCTCGACCATGCGGTTGATGGCGCTCGCGACCGGGGTGACGCCGCGGACCTGGTCGACGCGGGTAAAGTAGCCGCGGTGAATCACGTTCTCGGCGCGGAACCAGCGGACGAAGAGGAGCCGGTTCCGCTCGCGCCGGCGGCCCGCAATCCGGCGGAGCCCGCCGGCGCTGTCGCGCTCGCAGCCGTCCGTCAGCCCCTGGCGCCCCCGGCTGGTGCTTCGGGTGTCGGGGTTGCGGACGCGGTCGGCCTCGATGCCCTGGACGGCCACGTCCCGCAACAGCCCGTAGAAGAAATCGCCGTCGCTGACGGCGCAGGACTCGCCGATGCGGATCATGCGCTTGAGGCCGTGGCGCTGGGCGGCGTCGCAGCGGTCGGCCCGGCTCCACCAGCGGACCAGCTCCTCCAGGCGGTCGTTCAGGCCCTCGTCCGGGGTGCGGAACTGGACATCGAAACTGGCGACGTAGTCGAGGTGCATCCGGATGGCCCAGGCCGCGATTTCGAAGTTGCGGGCGATGTCGCGGACGGTGCCGATCAGCTTGCGGCGCTTGGACTGGCCGAGGATGATGTCCTCGGAGTAGGTGGTGGTGCTGGGCGCGCGGCGGCGCGTGGACCCGGTGACCGCGTGGTAATCGGCGCGCGGAGCGGCGGCGGGGGCGGGGCTGTGATAGACGGCGACGGGGGCGGTCATCCCTGCCCCCCGCTCAGGTCCATCGAGGAGAGGGTGGGCCGGGTCCGCTGCAGGCGGGCGATGCGGTTTTCGAGCGCGTCGCGCTCGGCCCGGAGCGCCTCGTAGTTGCGCTGGACGGTGACGTCGCCGGTGTTGGTGCTGACGGCGCGGCGCGCCTTGCTGAGCGCGGCGCGCACCTCGGCGAGTTCGGTCTGCAGGTCGATGAGTTCGGCCAAGAGTCGGGCTCCGAAACGAAAAACGCCGTCCAGGGGTGCAGCCCTGCACGGCGCATCCGTCCTCGGCTGTCGCGCTCAGGGGGTTGGCCGACCCCCGGAACGCCGCCCGTTTTGTTGCCTTCCATTTGCATCATACGCGGGCGCAGCGGGCGCGGCAACCGCGACCGAAATTGAATTGCTAGAATCTAGCAATTCGATTGCGCGGCGTCCTCGGTGCGGCGCATCGTCATGAACGGGCGGGCGCAGAACTGGCATTTCCTGCGGCGGTTTCCGTTCGGGTAGGTGTTGAGCACGCGGTGCTCGTGGCCGCTCTGCGTGCAGTGCGGGCACCGGATGCCGGGCTCGGTGACGAGGGGCGATTCCACGTAACTTCTCTTGCGTTTGCGGGCCATGATTGGCTCTCCTACAGGTCGAGGGTTTGCGCCACGCGCACGCGCAACGCCTGTTTCGGTTTCGGGATGGTCGGGAGCGATGGCTGCTCCACCGCCGGCGGCGCGGCGGCGTCGGCAACGTCGGTGGTCGTGACGGCGTAGGCGTCGAATACGCTGAGCTGCCGGCGGCTGGCCGCGGCGTAGCAGAGCGCGGCGGCGTCGAGCCAGTGGTTGGGCGCGCCGGCCTCGCGGATCTCCCATCGGTACTCGCCGGGGCCGGTCTCGACGTAGACCTCGGCGCAGACGTGGCCGGCGAACTCGCGGTGCGCCGTCGGGAGATCGCCGAAGACGGTCAGGCTGCCGGGCTGGCCCGCCGGCACGCGGAAGCCCTCGTGCACGAACCGCTTGTGCGCGTCGGCGTCCTGGTAGTGCCGCCAGCGGCCGCCGATGCCGTTCCGGCGGGCATACAGGAACTGGCTGACGATGACGTCGCGGCCCGGGCGGGGGAGGTCCTTGCGGCCGTAGCCCTTCATGGAGAACCAGTGTTTCCGCTCGTCGCAGGCGCGGTTGACGGCGTCCGGCATGAACCCCACGTCGACCGCCGCGACGTCGACCGGGAGCGGGCTGCCGTCGGCGCGGAGGTAGGGCTGCATCTCCAGCCGGGTCCGGACGCTGACGAGCGCCTGGTAGACCGCGATGTCGAGGGCCTGGTAGGCGGCGGTGTCGCGCGTGCGGGCGTCGGCATCGACGGGGGCGACCTCCCAGCTGCCGTAGTCGAGGATGTGGCCGCGGCGGCCCTGCTCGGAAAACGCAATCGCCACCATCCAGAGCGTGCCCTTGCCGACGTCGAGGCCGACCATCAGGCGGTCGTGCCCCTCCGGCGCCGTGCCGCGCGGGATGCCGTTGGCGCGGCTCATCACCATGTGCGGCGAGAGCGCCAGCAGCGGCAGCGCGCCGACCGACGACGGATTGTTGTTGTATTCCGCCTCGAAGGCATCCGCGCCCGACTGGATGCGCAGGTTCATACAATACTGGATGGCCGAGGCGCATTCGCTTTCGCCGCTGCGGCCGAGGTGGATGTGCTCGTTTGTGACGACGCAGCCCCTGTCCATTTCGGCGCGGTGGGCCTCGTAGAACGCGCGGGCGGCGGCGCAGTTGTTCGGCTCGGTGGTGGTGTCCTCGGGGTCGTGCACCGCGCGCCAGATGATCGATTCGTAGGCCTGCCAGAGGTCGAGGCGCTCCGGCATCTCGGGCATCAGCGCCACGCGGCGGCCGTTCCATTGCGGGTTGAGCTCGCGGTTCACGAGCTGGTCGGCGACGTCGTTCTGGCGGACCACCGTCACGTTGGCGACCGCCGAAACTTTCTCGCCGTGGCCGCGCGTACCCATCACGTCGCGCGCAATGACCTGCAACGTTTTTTGCACCTGCATCGCGCTCGACGCAATCGCGCTGTCCTGCGGGTCGTCGATGAGGATGAAGTCGGGCCGGAGCACGTCGCCGTCCGGGGTCGTGTGCGTGATGCCGCGAATCTGCCCCTCGATGCCGCGCGCCATCAGGACGCTGCTGTTGCTTCGCGCCCACGGCAGCTGCGGCACGTACGGCAGGATGATCGAGGCCGGCAGCCAACGGAAATGCACCGGCTCGCCCTCGTACAACATCCCCTTCGCGCGCGCCGGCGTGCCTCCGACCGCCCGGGCAAACGCGCAGACCTCCGGATAGTCGTCCGCCAGCGGGCCGTCGCCCTGGAGCAGCGTCTTCTGCTCCTCTAATTTGTCGCTTGCCTCGCCCTGGTTCTTTGAGATCAGCGGGCAGAACCGGACGATGCCGCTCAACACCGCCCACAACTGCAGGCCTCGCATGATGGTCGTCTTGCCGCCGCCGCGGCACTCCGCGTTTGCTTTGCGTCCGCCCTGCTGCATGATGCGCGAGGCCTCGGTGATGAACTCGCGCTGCGCCGCGCTGAATGGCTTGTAGAACAGGTGCGGCAAATACAGCGGCAGCCACGTCAGCGGGTCGCGCTCGGCATCGACGCGGCGTCGAAGGTCGACAGGTGCGGGAACCTCGACGTCGCGGGCGCTCGCACGGGCGGCTCGACGACGTGAGACATCGACGGAGCGCTCCCGGTGGGCGTAGTCGTGGTGATCCGGGGCGTCGCCCGGCAAAAATCCGCCCAGCTGGGCCTGTTCAACCACCGGACTCTGTGTCGCGCGATGGCTTCTCGATGCTACCGAGGGGGGGGCGCAGGGCTGGGAGGACCCGCGCCCCGGGGAGGGTGGGGAGTGCATTTACATAGACCCCTCTGCTGTCTGACGAGTTTGTATTCTATACATACGTTTTTGCTCTCCCCGCTATCCCCGTCACGCGCAACCCCGCCCGCAGTCGCGGTTTGTGTGGGGAGGGACTCGGGGCCATTGCTCTCCCCGCGGGGCGGGCAGTAGTGCCGATGCGTGTTTACTGCTTGCCGATCCTGTGCGTTCTGTTCGTTTGACCCACTGTGCTGCCCTCCCCGCATCCAAACCGCATTGTCGGTTGCGCGACTGCCCTGCCGGCCGCGTCGTGAATGACGCCGTCGACCTCCGCCAGCCGCCTCCGCGCGATGGCGCAGTACTCGGGGTCGAGCTCGATGCCGATGTAGCGCATCCCGAGCCGCTTGGCCGCGACGCAGGTCGTACCATGTCCGCAAAACGGATCGACGACCAGGTCTCCCGGCTTTCCGTGCAGCCGCAGGAAGTGCTCGACCAGTTTGACGGGCTTCGGCGTCGGGTGGTCGGAGGCGCGCGGGATAATTTTGTTAATGTGAACCACGTTTGCGACGCGGCGGTCCTGCCATTCTGTTTCCCATTTCATCTTTCCGCCCCTGCGATGGGCGACCATGACAAACTCGTAGTTTCGGCGATAGCGCCATCCCATGCCGAGGCCGCCCTTGTCCCAAACAACGGCCTGGTCGAACGCGAGGCGCTCGGCGATCCACTGCACCACGCGCGCGAACGTCGGCGTCGGCCCGCCGCCGGCGCAACAGCAGCAGCAGCAGCATTCGTCTTTGAGGACGCGCGCTGCCGTGTCCAGCATGCCGACCACGACTCGCTCCATATCCTCCGGCCCGTCGTTGAGGATTGGGCGCGGTGCATATTCCCATGTCCCGTCGTCGGCTCTTGCGCGGCGGGCGGGAAGCGCGTGTTCTATTC
>CAZKKD010000203.1:0-7596 GCA_964553265.1 uncultured Planctomycetales bacterium
GACCAGATGACGGAGTGGTGCCGCAGCGCGCTGGAGATCGCCAAGAACTACACGGTCGAAAACCTTGAGCTCGCCAAGGCCTTCGCCGCCTTCCCGAGCAATCACCTCGGCTTCGTCCGCGAGGACGGGGCGATGGACCTGTACCACGGCAACCTGCGCGCACTCGACGCCGACGGCGGCGTGGTCTTCGACCAGGTCGACTACCTCAAGTACCTCGACTACTTCGCCGAGGAAGTCCGCCCCTGGTCCTACATGAAGTTCCCGTTCATCAAGTCGCTGGGCACCGAGGACGGCTGGTACCGTGTGGGCCCGCTGGCGCGCGTCAACGTCTGCGACTTCATCGACACGCCCGAGGCCGAGGCCGCCCGCCAGGAGTTCAAGGCGGTCACCAACGACAAGCCGAACAACCTGACTCTTGGGTACCACTGGGCGCGCATGATCGAGATGCTCCACAGCATCGAAAAGATCCGCGACCTCCTCCACGACAGCGACCTGCAGGGCACCGACCTTGTCACCAAGGGTGAGCGACGGGAGGAGACCGTGGGTCTCATCGAGGCGCCGCGCGGGACGCTCTTCCACCACTACAAGGTCGACGAACACGACCAGGTGGTCATGGCGAACCTCATCGTCTCCACCACGCACAACAACGAACCGATGAACCGCGCCGTGCGCGCAGTGGCGCAGGACTTCCTGAGCGGCAAGCCGGAAATCACCGAGGGCCTGCTGAACCATGTTGAGGTGGCCATCCGCGCGTACGACCCGTGTCTCTCGTGCGCCACGCACGCGCTCGGGCAGATGCCGCTGGAGGTCGAGCTGGTCGATGCGGAGGGCGCGGTGGTCGACAGCCGGCGCAAGGGCATGTGAGCCGGCCCGACGACGGCACGGGGCCGACCCTGGTGATCGGGTACGGCAACCCCGGGCGCCTGGACGACGGCCTGGGCCCCGCATGCGTTGCGGCGCTCGAGGGCGAAGGGATTGACGGCGCTACCCTGGACGCGGATTACCAGCTCACCGTCGAGGACGCCGCCGCAGTGGCCGAGCACGCACGGGTGATCTTTGTGGACGCGGCCACGGACGGACAGGATCCGTTTTACTTTGACCGCATCGACGACCGGGAGGAAGCCAGCTTCTCGACCCACAGCGTCAACCCCGCCGGCGTCCTGTACCTGGCCGAGAGCTGCTTCGGCGCGGACGCGACGGGATACGTGCTGGGGATCCGGGGGCATGCGTTCAACGAGTTTGGCGAACGCCTTTCCCCGCAGGCGCGTGAGAACCTGGACGCCGCAGTGGCCTTTCTGCGCACGCGGCTGCAGCAACGGGATTTTGAGCAGGCACGGATCGCGAAAGACGCGACGACCGACGACTGACACCACCAGACGGAGCGAGGGATTGCGATGCAGGACGGCAAGCATGTAATTCTGTGCGTGGACGACGACCCGGACGTTCTCGATACGCTCCGGACGATCCTGGAAGCCAACGGGTACACGATGGTCGAGGCCGCGACTGCGGAGGAAGGCCTGAAGACGTTTAAGGAAGCGAACCCCGACTTCGTCCTGGTCGACCTCATGATGGAGTCGGTCGACGCGGGACGCAACCTCGTCAAGGAGATGAAGCTGGCCGGCAATAGCGCCCCGGTCTACATGCTGAGCTCCGTCGGGGACGAGCTGGCCGACAACGTGGACACGAACGAACTGGGCCTCCAGGGGGTCTTCCAGAAGCCCATCGACAGCAACACGCTGCTGGCCACGCTCAAGGCGAAGCTGAAGTAACACAGCACGCCGAGCCGCCGAAACGCACGCCGTCGCCCCGCATGTGCCCTGCATGTGCGGGGCGCGTTCGGTTTCGAGGGGGAATGCTGTCAGTCGGCGTAGCGGTAGTGCGCAGCACAGCTTCCCTCGCCGGAAACCATGCAGGGGCCGACGGGGTGGTCCGGCGTGCAGGCCTTCCCGAAGAGGGGGCAGGCCCGCGGCAGGATTGCGCCCCGCAGCACCCGGCCGCAGGCGCAGCCGGCCGGCATCCGGTCCTCCAGGGGGGACAGGCCATGGCGCCGGGCGGCGTCAAGATGCGCATACGTTGGTTGCAGACGGAGACCGCTGTCCGGCAAGGAGCCGATGCCGCGCCATACCGCCTCCGCCGGCTCGAAGAGTTCACCGATGAGTGTCCGGGCCATCGGATTGCCGTCCGGGCGCACGGCGCGCCCGTACAGATTCCGCACCGCCGGCGCATCGGCGGCGAGCATCTCAAGGAGCATGGCTACCCCCTGGAGGATGTCCACCGGCTCGAAGCCGGCCACCGCGCCGGGAACCCCGGCTTCCTCCAGGCAGGAGTAGGCCGCGAGCCCCGTAATCACGCTGACGTGCCCGGGCAGGAGGAACCCGTCGATCGCGACCTCGGGGTCGGCCAGGAGCGCCTGCAGGGCAGGGGGGACGAGCCGCAGGGAACAGAAAAAGCTGAGGTTTTCCAGGTCCGCCAGGTGGGCCGACTTGATGGCGGCGGCAATGCCGGCGATGGTAGTCTCGAAGCCGACCGCGAGAAAGACGACCTCCCGCGGAGCCAGTTCCTTCGCCAGGGCGATCGCGTCGGCAGGGCTGTAGACAATCCGGACGTCGGCGCCTGCGGAGCGCACCTCCTCAAGGGAGTGCTCGTTGCCGGGGACGCGGACGAGGTCGCCGAAGGTGGCCAATGTCACCCCGTTCTCCGCAGCCAGTCCGCAGGCCTGGTCGATGTAGCCCCCTGGCGTCACGCAGACGGGGCAGCCCGGCCCCGAGACGAGCCGGACCGACTCCGGCAGCAGGCTTCGCAGGCCCCAGCGCCCGATGGCCTGGGTGTGGGTGCCGCAGACTTCCATGAGGGTGCGTGGGCCGGTGCGGCTGGACAGGGAGGCGATGCGTTTGGCAAGACCACGGACGAGGTCGGGTTCCGCGAAATCGGCGTCAATCCTCACCGAGGGCTTCCCGGATGGCGGAAAGGGACTGCCTGGCCTCGTCTTCGCTGTAAATCTCCAGCGCGTAACCGGCATGGAGAATGACATGGTCGCCGGCCTGCGCTGCGGGTACGAGGCTGAGATCGACCTCGACGGTGTTCCCGTCCAGATCAGCCCGGCCGCGGTCGCCGGTCCGGTCCAGAAGCTTTGCGGGCAGTGACAGGCACATGGTCGGCTTCCTGCACAAAAGGGTTGCACAACGCTCGGAACGCGCGTTTACTGGTGTCTCGATTTCTACGTGTCTGGATGGTAACGGTGGACCCGCGCCCATGCAATCGAAAATCCTCCTCGCGCACGGCGGTGGCGGTACGCTGACGAGCGAGTTGATTCGCGACGAGATCCTCTCCCGCTTCGGCCACGGCGCGCTGGCCGGCCTGCCGGACGCTTCGGTTCTTTCGGTGCCGGGAGACCGGGTTGCCTTTACCACCGATTCGTACATCGTCTCCCCGCTTGAGTTTCCGGGGGGCAACATCGGGGACTTGGCCGTCTGCGGTACCGTGAACGACCTGGCCATGTCCGGCGCGACGCCGCGATACCTCTCGCTCGGGCTCATTCTGGAAGAGGGCCTGGAGGTGGCGACGCTCCGCGTTGTCCTCGACCGCGTCCGTGACCGGGCGGCCGAAGCGGGCGTGGACATTGTCTGCGGGGACACCAAGGTGGCGCCCCGCGGCCTTGTGGACGGCATGTACATCAACACCGCCGGCATCGGCGTCTTCGATGGACCCCCGCCGCCGGGCCCTGCGGCGGTCCGGCCGGGGGACGCGATTCTCGTCTCGGGACCGCTCGGACGGCATGGCGTGGCCGTTATGCTGGCCCGCAGCGACCTCAAGCTCGAGACGAGCGTCACCAGCGACGTCGCTCCCCTGCACTTTCCGGTGCGCCAACTGTGCGCGACCGGGGCGGTGCGCTGGATGCGGGACTGCACCCGCGGCGGACTGGCCATGGCGCTTTCTGAACTGGCGGAACAAGCGGATGTCACCATCTCCCTCGACGAAACCGCCCTGCCTGCCGATCCGGCCGTGACGGGTGCCTGCGACCTGCTTGGGCTCGACCCGCTTACCGTCGCCTGCGAAGGGACCTTTGTCGCCGTCATGGACGGGGATGCTGCGGAAAACGCGACACAGACATTGCGGACGGCGGGCGGATGCCCCGCCGCCGCGACCGCGGGGCGTGTGCTGCCGCGCGAGCGTCACGGCGTCGAACTGCGGACCCGCATCGGCAGCCGCCGGGTCCTGGCCGCGCCCCGCGGAGAACAGTTGCCGAGGATCTGCTGACGTGCACGAATTTTCGGTCGCAATCGGCATGCTGGACACCATCAGCGAGACGCTCGGGGGAGCATCGCCGCTCGCGTCGGCAACCATCGTGCTCGGTCCGCTTTCGGGCGTCAACGCCGACGCCCTTCGCTTCGCGTTCCCGGAAGCGGCGGCACAGGAGGGCTTCGGCCAACCGGAACTCATCGTGCGTGACGTGCCCGCCCGGCTTCGCTGCCGGGAATGCGGCGCCGAGTACGAGACGAGCGACTTCCTCGCCGTCTGCCCCGCCTGCAGCGCCCTGGCGCGCGAAGTGCTGTCCGGTGAAGAATGCTATGTCGAAAGCGTCGAGGTGTTGGAGACGGAATCATGAACAATCAGCGCAAACGGGAAGTCGCCATCGGCGCCAAGGCGCTCTCCAAGAACGACCGCATCGCCGCCGAGAACCGCGAACGCCTCCGCGCCGCCGGCCTGTATGTCGTCAACTTCATCAGCTCGCCCGGCGCGGGCAAGACCACGCTGCTGGAACGCATGGCCGAGCAGCTGCGCGATGACCTGATCGTTATCGAAGGCGACCTCCAGACCCGCCGCGACGCCGATCGGGTGGAGCGCGCCGGCGCGCGGGCCCATCAGATCGAAACCGGCGGCGCCTGCCACCTCGACGCCGCCGCGGTGCGAAACGCGCTCGACGCGCTGGAGGTGGAAACCTCTTCGGCCCGCGTCCTCGTGATCGAAAACGTCGGCAACCTCGTCTGCCCCTCGTCCTACGATCTCGGCGAGCACATGAAGGCGGCGCTCCTGTCGCTGCCGGAGGGCGACGACAAGGTGCTGAAGTATCCGTCGATCTTCAAGCGGGTGGGGGCGCTCGTCATCACCAAGACCGATCTCGCGCCGTACCTCGACTTCGATACCGAGCGGGCCATCCGGGAGTGCGAGAGCCTGAACGACAGCTTCGAGACGTTCCGGATCTCCGCCAAAACGGGGGAGGGGGTGAGCGCATTTTGCGACCGCATTCTGGCCTGGCAGTCCGCGTTGCCGGCATCGTCCAGGGCGTAGGCTTCCGCCCGTTTGTTCACCGACTTGCCACCGAGATTGGTCTCTCCGGCGAGGTCCGGAACGACGCGCAGGGCGTCCGCATCCGCGTGTTCGGTTCGGATGCGGCCTGCAGCCGCTTCCTCGTCCGCCTGCAGGCCGATGCGCCCCCGCTGGCGCGGATCGACGCCGTCACCGCCGAACCGGCGACCGATCCGCATCCGCCCGCCGACTTCCGGATTGACCTGTCCGGATCGGGTGGAGAGCGGCTGGTGCCGGTGACGCCGGATGCCGCCATCTGCGCGGACTGCCGCCGCGAGCTACTCGACCCGTCGGATCGCCGCTACCGCTATCCGTTCATCAACTGCACCAACTGCGGCCCGCGCTACACCATCGTGGAGGATGTCCCCTATGATCGGGCGAAGACCACCATGCGGGCCTTTGCCATGTGCGACGCCTGTCGCGCCGAATACGAAGCCCCGGCCGACCGCCGCTTTCACGCCCAACCCAACTGTTGCGCCGCCTGCGGACCGCGGGTCTGGCTGGCAGCCCCGGACGGCACCGAGCTGCCGGGAGAGCCGTTTCCAGCGGCCGCGGAACTCCTTGCGGGCGGGATGATCCTCGCCCTGAAGGGACTCGGCGGATTCCACCTCGCCTGCGATGCGACCAACGAAGAAGCGGTCCGTCGCCTGCGCGACCGCAAAGGCCGGGACGAAAAGCCGTTTGCCGTCATGCTTCCGGACGCGGCCACGGCGCGCGAACTGGTGCGAATGCCACAGGGTGCTCTGGACCTCCTCGCCGGACCGGAAAGCCCCATCGTCATCGCCCGGAAGCGGAGCGCAGCCGGGCGCCTGGCCCCATCGGTGGCGCCGACCAATGCGTATCTCGGCGTCCTGCTGCCCTATACGCCGCTTCACATCCTCCTCTTTGACGAAGGGCTCGGCCCCCTGGTCATGACGAGCGGCAACCTGTCCGACGAACCGATTGCCATCGACAATGCCGACGCCCTCGACCGGCTCGGCGGCATTGCGGACGCGTTTCTCCTGCACGACCGGCCCATTGACCAGCGCTGCGACGACAGCGTGGTTCTCCACACCACGGACCATCCCGTGCTATTGCGCCGGGCGCGCGGCTACGTCCCCGCCGGCATCGAAACGGGCCTCGACGTGCACGGCATTCTGGCCGTCGGCCCGCTCCTTAAAAATGCACCCGCCCTCGGTCGGAAGACGACGGCGTACCCCGGCCAGCACGTCGGAGACATGGACCACCCCGCCGCGGTCGCGATGTTCGAAGGGGTGCGGGACCGCCTCCAGCGCCTTCTCGATGTCGAACCGGTCTGCGTCGCGTGCGATCTCCACCCCGACTACCCGACCACGCGCGCGGCGGAGGCATCGGGCCTGCCTGTCGTCCGGGTCCAGCATCACCACGCGCATATCGTTTCGGTCATGGCCGAGACGCAGTGCCATGAGCCCGCCATCGGTTTCGCGTACGATGGCACCGGCTACGGACCGGACGGTACGGTCTGGGGCGGCGAAGCCCTCATCGTCACGCCCGCCGCTTTCCGGCGCGCCTTCCACCTTCAGACCGTCCCCCAGCCTGGTGGAGACGCCGCCGCCCGGGAGCCCTGGCGCATGGCGGTTGCGCATCTCTGGTCCGCCGGCCTCGACCCGGCCCGCTGGATCGACGAGGCGCGCGTCGGACAGGTGGTTGCGCTGCTGGAGAGCCCCCTTCCGCACCCCTGGACCAGCAGCATGGGCCGACTGTTCGATGCGGTATCCGCGCTCGCCGGCTTCTGCCATTCCGCGTCGTATGAAGCCAAGGCGCCGATGCTCCTGGAAGGTGCGGCGCTGGACACCGGCGATCACTATCCGCTCGAACTCGAAGGCGATCAGGTGCTTCTCGCCCCGTTGTTCCGGGGGATCACCGACGATCTGGCGCGCGGCGAAGAGCCCGGCGCGGTGGCAGGGCGCTTTCACAATACGGTCATCGCGTTGACCTGCAGCATGGCCGAGGCGCTCCGCGAGCGCGAAGGCCTGAACCGGGTGGTTCTGTCGGGCGGTGTCTTTGCCAACAGCTACCTGCTCGAACGCCTGCCGTCTGCACTTGAGGAGAGGGGGTTTCGGGTCACGACGCACCGCCTGCTGCCGCCCGGCGATGGCGGCGTCGCGGTCGGGCAACTGCTTGTTGCCGCCGCGCGCCGGAACGGTGAGAATGCGCAGCCGCCGACGGCATGAGTCTTGTACTTCTCGGAATCCTGCTATAATGCGTCCGAAATGCCCTAGCGCGGCCTTTGGCCGCAACCAAAAGGGTTGAAAAGGAGGGCGTCACTCG
>CAZKKD010000204.1:0-7594 GCA_964553265.1 uncultured Planctomycetales bacterium
CGCACCGTCGCCTCGATCCGGTCCAGGTCGTCCACGCCGGGCGGGCACGGGGCGGCCAGGACCTCGCGGAACGCGGCGAGGCTCCAGACCCGTCCGCGCCGGGTGACCACCTCATAGGCGCCGTCGCTGAAGAGATAGAGGGAGCTGCCCGGCGCCACGCGGACGCGGTCCTCGCTGTAGGTCACCTCCGGCAGCATGCCGATGGCCAGGTCGCGCGTGCGCAGTTCGCGCCAGGTGCTGCGGTGGGCCGGAGTGAGGATGGCCGGCGGGTGCCCCGCGCAGCAGTAGTCCAGCTCCCCGGTCGCGACGTCCAGCACCCCGTACCAGAGCGTGAAGAAGAGCCCCCCGTGGTTCGCGTGCTGAAAGGTGTCGTTGAGGGCGCGCGCCACCGCGGCCGGCCGGCCGAAGTCCACGTTCTGCAGGCCGCGGCTGCGCAGCACGTTCAGCGTGGAGACCGAGAGGAGCGCCGGCCCGACCCCGTGCCCCGAGACGTCGAGCAGATAGAGGACCAGCCGCCGGTCGTCCATCCAGTGGTAGCCGAAGCCGTCGCCCCCGAGCTGCGCCGAGGGCACGAACCGCCAGGCCGTGCGCACCGGTCCGTCGGTCAGCATCGGCGGCAGAAGGCCGTGGACGTAGGCCTGCGCGTCGGCAAGCTGCTGCTCGACCGCGTCGTTGGCGAGCGCGAGGAGCTGGTTCTGCGCCAGCAGGAGCACCTGCGCGCTCAGGAGGCCCAGCCCCCCGTCCGCGCGCCGGACCACGACGGGGTGGTGAATGGCAAAGGAAGGCCGCTCCAGCGCCCGCCGCGCCGCACGGCGGACCGGGCAGTCGTGCGGCAGCACCAGGGGCACGTTCGGCAGTCCCTCCAGTGCGGTCCGGACATCCCGCCGCAGGAACACCTCCAGCCCGAACGGACGGCCCAGGAGCTCGAAAAACTGCTGCCGCGCGATCAGGCCGACGATCCCGTTCCCGTCGGCGACCACGACCCCCGGCAGTTCGAGATCCTCCAGGAAGAGGCGATGCACCTCTTCGCCGGGGGCGTCGGGCCGGACCCAGCTGTCGTGCAGCGGCAGCGCACCGAGGGTGGCGTTGCGGGCCAGGCCCTGGAGCTCGGGATGGCGGCTGGCGCAGGCGATGACCTGCGATTCGCTGCTGCGGCGCTCGCGACAGGCCCGGCGCCAGCGGAGAACCGACCGGCGGTCAGCGGGGTCTTCCGTCACGGCGGGCGGAACCGCGGTCGCGCTCTCCGACCGTGCACCAGACACCCGGGATGCCGGCGCCGTCGTGTTCGGGTCCGGCTCTCTGCAATCGATCAACGGCATGCGGTCGTCCTCCCTGCGTTCGTCTGCGCGGCCAGGCGGGTGCGCCTGCACCGGGTGGCCTCGCACGACAGGCAATGTACCCGGCTTCCATTGGGCCGCCGTTCCCGGTGCATCAGAACCCGGTTAGTGCGGAGCCGCGCTTTGTGCTGCAAACCGCCCGAAAACCGGGTATGGTGAAGGGGGAGGGGAACAGCGTTGCCGCCGACCCGCCGCGAGGAGCTCTCATGCCAACCGAAGCCGACCCGTCCCCGGACGCACCCGACCAGACCCCTGCCCCCGACGCGACGTCCGCGCCGGAGCAACCGGACCGGTCCAACGCCGAGAGCCCCCCGGAAACGCCCGAGGCATCGGCCGCGTCGACCCCAACCGCCGCACCGGAACCGGCGTCCCCGTCCGGCTGGTCGCGGCGGCGGTGGCTGCTGGGCATCGGAACGGCGCTCCTGGCCACGCTGGTGGTGACCGGCTGGGTGGTGGCCGGGCGCCTGGACCGCTACGTCCGTAACGCCGTGCTCGAACACGGGCCGGCGGTGACGGGGACCCCGGTCGATCTCGACGCGGTCTCCCTCTCGCCGGGGAGCGGGCGGTTCACGCTGCGCGGGCTCGTCCTGCACAACCCCGACGGCTACCCGGACACCCCGCCGGCCCTCGCCATCCAGCGCGCGGCGGCGGCCGCCCGGCCGCTCTCGCTTCTCGGCGACGCCCCGGAGGTGACCGCCTGCACGGCGAACGGCGTGGAGGTCGTCTGCGCCACCGGCCCCGGCGGCAGCAACTGGAGCCACATCCTGAACGCTGTCCAGCATTTCCTGGCCCAGCAGTTCGGGCCGCCCCCGTCCGACGCAACGGGACCGGAAGCGCGCCCCCTTCCCCTGCACATGCCGGCCTGCACCGTCGAAAACGTGCGCCTCCGGTTCCGGACCGACGCCGCGCCCGACGAGGGGCCCACGGTCACCATCGCGACGGTGGAGATTCAATTCGAACCGGCCGCGGTCCGGTGCGTGGCAACCGACATCCGCATCACCAACCCCCCGGGCTACAGCGACCGGCCCGCCGTCACCATCGGCCGGCTGACCGTGGAGATCCAGCCGGACAGCGTTCTCGCCGATCGCATCGTGGTCACCCGCGTCCTGGCCGAAGAGACCTCCGCGCTCTACGAGACCTCTGTCCGCGGCGCCAACTTCAGCCGGATCCTCGCCTATGTCACCGACTTCGTCGAGACGATGACGCGCGCGGAGGGCCAGACCTCACGCCCGGTCACCATCCGCTCGTTCCGTGTCCCCGACCCGAGCGTTCGCGTCAGCCCGAGCTTCACGAAGGGGGCGCTGCAGGCCCCCGTCCCCGTCGGCGCCATCGAGCTCGACCCCATCGAGGCCGACAGCATCTCCGCGGCCATCCGGACCGTCTTCCAGCGCACCGTGCCCGCGTTCGAAGGCGGGGCCAAGGGCATTCTGCAGGGCCTCGGCGCCGCGGGGGCGGCGGTCGGCAAGGGGGTGGTGCGTGGCGGCAAGGCCATCGGCGGCGGCATCCGCAAGCTCAACCCCTTCCGCAACCGCGATCCCGAAGCGGCAACGGACGAAACGCCCGCCCCGGCCGACGCCGAAAGCGGCGACCCCGCATCGGACACCACCGGCGACTGAGCGGCCTTCGCAGATCTCCAACCTATTGCTGAACAACGGCTTCGATGCTATGGGTTGACATGCTTCATGCAATGATGTATATTGATTCAAAAGATGACTCACTCTGCCGAGGAAGCCCGATCATGTCTACCATCAGCATCCATGACCTCGATCCGGAAGTCGAGCGCACGGTGCGGGCCCTCGCCCGCGCAAGCGGCCAGAGTCTCAACCGCACGATCAAGCGGCTTCTGGCCGAACAGGTCGCCGGTGGTAAGAAGACCGGTCACCGGCAGCGCTTTGCCGCTTATGCGGGCCGCATGGACGATGCGGACTACCGCGCGCTTCGCGAAGCCGTACAAGATATGGAGAGTGTCGATCCCGGAGACTGGTCGTGAAGAAGGTGCTGCTCGATACCTGCGCCTATTCCGATCTGTTGCGCGGCACGGGCGACGACGTTCTGGAAGCGCTCGACCGTTGTGAGGCCGTCCTCTTCAGCGTCATTGTGCTCGGAGAACTGCACGCTGGTTTCCGCGCCGGCCGACATCGACAGAAAAACATGGAGACCCTGCACGACTTCCTCGCCGAGGACCCGGTAACCATCCTTCCCGTCACGACAGAAACCGCAGAGGTTTTTGGCGAGGTGAAATCCGCACTTCGTAAGGGAGGCACGCCTATCCCAATCAACGACGTCTGGATCGCCGCGCAATGCCTGGAGCACGGAGCTGTGCTCCTCACCCGCGACCTGCATTTCCGACATGTCCCCGGTTTGCGACTGGGACTGACTCACGACTGAACCTCCCGCACCTGCGGACACCATGCCTGGATGGCCGGCGCTCGGACCGCACCCGGATGGCGACCGCACCCTTGATCGGGTTGTCGCGTTTCCGCATCTTGACAGGGTCGCGCGAAGCGCTCTACACTGATCCCGTTGCAGAAACGATCCATGTCAGGACGCCGGCCCTGTGTGGGGGCCGTGCAGGGGAACGGAATTCGGTTCGGCACCGCAACGCAAGGGGAGACCCATGGCCAAGAAGAGCAAACGCAGCAGCACCGCCCGCAAGACCACCAAAGCCAAGGCGCCCAGGAGTTGCCCCGAGGGCATCCGCATCGGCACCCTGGCCAACATCAGCGACAAGACCGGCGACTACCTGCGCCAGATCCTGCCGCACGGGTTCGAGTCGTTCGCGCTCAACGTCTTCAACCCCAAGACCATCCCGAACTACAAGAAGGTGGCCGACGACGTGGCCGGCGCGCTGGAGGGCTCCGGCGCGGTGATCAGCTGCCTCGGCGTCTTCGGCAACCCCCTCGGCGCCAGCGCACAGGACAAGCGCGTCGCCAAGGCCTGGGCCGCGGCCATCGACGCCTGCCCCCTCTTCGGCTGCAACGTCGTGGCCGGATTCGCCGGGCGGGTGGAGGGCGAGCCGATCGACAAGTCGATGAAACGCTTCAAGCAGATCTTCGCCCCCCTCGCCAAGCGCGCCCGCGACAAGGGCGTCCGCCTGGCGTTCGAAAACTGCGACATGGGCGGGGACTGGAACCGCGGGGGCTGGAACATCGCGCAGAATCCGACCGCCTGGGAGATGATGTTCAACGAGCTGCCGAACCACAAGAACGTGGGCCTGGAGTGGGAGCCCTGCCACCAGATGGTGAGCCTCATCGATCCCATCCCGCAGCTGCGGAAGTGGGCGCACAAGGTCTTCCACGTCCACGGCAAGGACGCCACCGTGGCCTGGGACATCGTCCGCGAGCACGGCGTGCATGGCCCGCACAAGTTCGCGTGGCACCGGACGCCCGGCTTCGGCGACAGCAACTGGGCCGACATCATCACCATCCTGCGGCAGTCCGGCTTCAAGGGCTCCATCGACATCGAGGGCTGGCACGATCCGGTCTACCGCGGCAACCTGGAGATGACCGGGCAGGTGCACGGGCTGAACTACCTCAAGCGCTGCCGCGGCGGCGACTACGTGCCCAACCCCAAGCAGTAGCGGCGGTTCCGCAGCCCCCGCGGCCGCGCGGCCTCTTTTGCGCGCCCCGTCCCCGTCCGACCGGAAGGGACGGGGCGCGTCGTATTCGCGGCGGCGCGGCATTGCGGCGGCGGCGGCGCTCCGTACAGTCGACATGCGGCGACGGCGAACGCGCCCCGGCCCGCCGTCGCCCGTCCCCGACCCCGGCAGAAAGGCGGCCCCATGCGGTACTGGCGACTGCTGCGCCCCGGACGCAGCCTCATCCGCAGCGGCGACGCGGCGACCGGTTGTGCGCTGGCCGCGTTCCACTTCGCCTATCTCGGCGCGGACACCTTGCCCGTCTTCGCCGCGGTGGTGCTGATCTCGCTGGGCCTCCACGCGGCCGGGCACCTCTGGGACGCGGCGTTCGATCCGGGGCTGCGCCGGGGGCTGGTGCAGCGTCCGGGCGAGCCGGAGGTGGCGCTGGCGAACGCGCCGGTCTTCCTCGGAGCCGCGGCGCTGACCCTGGCGGCCTGGCTGCTGGCGATGAGCCAGGGGCCGCGGGTCCTGTACGCCGCCTTTGCCGCGGGCGTCATCCACATCGCCCACGCCGCGGTGCTGCGCCGCAACGCGCTCCTCGGGCCGCTCAGCGCCGGACTGGCGCGCGGAGCGCACATCCTGACGGGGCTGGCCTCGTTTCCGCTTCTTCACCTGGCCGGTTTCCGTCCCGCGCTGGCCGCGGCGCCGGTGACGCTGGCGCTCTACTTCGCGGCCGCCGACACCCCGCGCACCGCCCCCGGCGCACGCGCCGACCGGTTCGGCACCTGGCTCGCGCTGGCGGGGATCCTGGCGACGGGCGCGGCGGTGACGCTGCAGTTGCCGACCGCGGCGGCGCGGTTCGGCCCCTGGGAAGCGTGGCGAACATGGGCGCCCGGCGTGCTTGGCACACACCTTGCATTGATCCTGGCGGCGATCGCGTGCCTCACCGTCCTTTTCGGCTTCCTGGTGGCCGCGGCCCGGGCCGACGCGGAGGGGACCGCCCGCCTCCGGCGAGCCGCGGCGGCGGGAGGCGTTCTGCTGGAGGCCGCGGTCGTGGCGGGCGCGAGCCTGGACGCCGACTGGCGCGTGCGGGCGGCGTTCCTGGTGCCGCTGGGGACTCTCTACCTGGTGGCCCTGCGACGCGCCTGGCGCAGCCGGCTGTAGCGGGCGGCCGGCGGGGGGGGCGCCTCGACGGGCCTCCCGTTGCGGCGCGCGGCCACGATCCGACGTTCCCGCCGCGCCGCCGGCCCGTGCGGAATCGAGACAGCCGTCGCATGCATGCAACCGCTTGTCTCGACATTCGCGGCATGCTATGCTGAGGCGCGGTCGACCGGATCCGCCACCGCGTCCGGGACGGACGGCGGCGTGCGGGCCGAGGCAGAACGGGAGGACCTTCCATGCCGATCCAGCGCCACCATTTCTTTTCGGGCCCCAAGTCCGCCGCCAACGCGGAGGAAGAGTTTTTCGACCCCCGCTGCGGCTGCCCGCAGGGCGGAACCGCACCGAACGCGGACCTGATCGAGATTGAAGAGGGCCTGCTGGCGCGCTTCGAGGTGGCGGGCTGCCGGCGCGAGGACCTGGACCTCCGCGTCCTGGACGACGCGCTCTTCCTGCGCGGGGTGCGCCGCGACCACTGCGCCCGTCGCAAGGTGGCCTACCGGCAGATGGAAATCCATTACGGCCCGTTCGAGCGCTCGCTGACGCTCCCGTGCGCGGTGGACCCCGAGGGCGCCCGTGCCGAGGTGCGCGACGGGCTGCTGGAGGTCTTCCTCCCCCGCCGCCGCAAGACGCGCCGTCGCCCGCAGGCGGCGCTGGTCCTGCAGATCCGCATCTGACCCGACAGCTTCGGAAAGGCCACGCCATGTCCGACGACAAACCGACGAACGCAGATCAGACCAACGGCAAGGTGATCACCCCCGCCAAGGCGGCCGAGGGGCCCCCGCAGGGCCCGAACGGCGAACCCCCGGAGATCCCCGACGCCCTGCCGGTGCTGCCGGTCCGGAACATGGTGCTCTTCCCGGACATGATCCTGCCGCTGGTGCTGAAGAACGAGCGCGACGTCGCGCTCGTCGACGCGGTTCTCCTGGAGGACCGCCTCCTCGCGGTCGTCCCCCAGACCGACGGGGACGAGGACGCCCCCGTCCCCGAGGACCTGCACGGCACCGGCTGCGCGGGGATGGTGCTGCGGATGCTGAAGTTTCCCGACGGGACCACGCGGCTCCTGGTGCAGGGGCTCGCGCGCGTGCGCCTGGGGCAGGTCCAGCAGAAGGACCCCTTCTTTCGCGCCGGGGTGGAGGAGCTCGACGAGGTCCGCCCCGCCGAGAAGGACAAGGACGCGAAGGTCCGCATCGACGCCCTCTTCCGCAGCCTCCGCGACCGCTTTCAGGAATTCGCCAACACGGCGCCCAACTTCCCCGAGGAGGTGAAGGTGGCGGGGATGAACATCTCCGACCCCGGCCGGCTGGCCGACCTGGTGAGCGCACACGTCAACCTTTCGCCCAAGGAGCGTTGCGAGATCCTCGACGCCATCGACATCCGCGAGCGCCTGGAGCGCCTGTCGGTCCTCCTCGGCCGCGAACTGCAGGTGGTGGAGCTCGGGCGGAAGATCCAGTCCGACGTGCAGGAGAAGGTGGGCAAGGGGCAGCGCGCGTTCTTCCTGCGCGAGCAGCTCGAGACCAGC
>CAZKKD010000205.1:0-7564 GCA_964553265.1 uncultured Planctomycetales bacterium
CAGACCGCCGCGGCGGTGCTGGTGCCGCTGGCGTCGCTGGGGGCGGACGGGCCGGTGGGCGAGACGCTGGAGAGCCGGCCGGTGAAGTTCGCCGACCGCCGGCGGCTGCAGCACCGCTGGTGGCCGCGCAAGAAGGCCGCGGCCGCCGGAGCGGACGAGCATGAGGCCGCGCCCGCCGATATCGATGCCCCCGACGGCGATGAGTAGCGAGGCGCCGCTGCGCGCGGTGCTGGTGCGGGCGCCGAACTGGCTGGGCGACTGCGTGATGGCCCTGCCGGCGCTGGCGGCGCTGCGGCGGGCCCTGCCGGCGGCGCGCCTGGCCGTCGAAGCGCGTCCCGGCGTGGCGGGGCTCTTTCACTGGACGCCGGACGTGGACGAGGTCATTGTCTGCCCGGCGGGCGGGGGCCTGGGCAACCTGGCGGCGCGCTGGCGGCACGCGGGGGCGCTGCGGGCGCGGAGCTTCGACGCGGGGCTCCTCCTCCCGAACAGCCTCTCCTCGGCGGTGCTCCTCTGGCGGGCCGGGGCGCCGCGGCGGATCGGGACCGATCGCAACGGCCGGGGCGCCTTTCTGACCGAAGCGCTCCGCCTGCCGGATACGGTCCAGGACGCACACCAGGCGGCGTGGTACCTCTGGCTGGCCGAACGGCTCGGCGCGGACGCGACGCTCACCGACCCGGTGCTCGCGCCGCCGGCGGACTACGTGGAGGCGGCCGGCGACCGGGCGGCGTGGACCGGGGGGCGGCCCTATGCGGTGCTCGCGCCCGGGAGCGCCTACGGTCCGGCGAAGGAGTGGCCGGCGGACCTGTATGCCGCGCTGGCCGCGCACCTGCGGGCCGCGCACGGGCTGGCGGTGCTGGTCACCGGCGGTGCGGGAGACGCACAGACGACCGCGGCGGTGGCGCGCGACGGCGGGGCGGTGGACCTGGCGGGCGCGACGACGCTGGACGGCTTTCTGAGTCTGCTGGCGGGGGCGCGGTGCTTTGTCGGGAACGACTCGGGCGCGGCGCACTGCGCGGCCGCGTTCGGCCTTCCGACCGTGGTGATCTTCGGTTCGACTGAGCCCGGGCGCACCCGGCCGCTGGGCCCGCGCGTCCGGACGCTGACGGGCGAGGCCCCCTGCGCGCCGTGCCTGCGGCGAACCTGCGCCAACCGGGAGGCCCCGCGCGCCTGCCTGCGGTCGGTGACGGTGGATCGCGTGGCGGAGGCGCTCGGCGGCCTGCTGGCGGAGGAGGGAGCGGCGTGAAGACGGTGCAGCTCTCGACCGCGACCGGCTGGCGCGGCGGCGAACAGCAGGCGCTCTACCTGGCCACCGCGCTTGCGGGGGAGGGGGTGGAGGTGCTGGTGGTCGCGCCTCCGGGGGCGCCGCTCCTGGAACGGGCGGCGGCGGCGGGCCTGCCGACGCAGCCGTGCGCGATCCGCTGCGAGGTGAACCCCGCGGCGGTCTGGCGGCTGCGGCGGGTGCTTCGCAGCGCCGGGGCGGACCTGGTCCACGTTCACGACGCGCACGGGGTCATCCCCGCGGGGGCGGCGGCTTGGCTCGCCGGCGGGGTGAAGGTGGTGGCGTCGCGGCGGGTGGACTTTGCCCTCCGGGGCGGGTGGAAATATCGCCGCTGTGCGGACCGGGTGGTCTGCATCTCGCGGGCGGTGGAGCGGGTCTGCCGCGACGGCGGGGCGCCGGAACACAAGCTGCGCGTGGTGCGGTCCGGGGTGGACCCGGAGCGCTTCCGCGGCGGGGAGTACAGCAAGGCGAAGCTGCGCGAGGAACTGGGGATCGACCGCAAGGACGACGTCATCCTCAACGTCGCCGCCCTGACCGACCACAAGGGGCAGCGCTACCTGCTCGACGCGATGCTCTACGTGGCGCGGGACCATCCGCGCGTGCACCTGCTGATTGCGGGCGACGGCGAACTGGAGGGAGCGCTCCGGGCGCAGGCGCGCGAGCTGGCGCTGGAGGAGAAGGTGCACTTTCTCGGCCGGCGCAGCGACGTCGGCGCGCTTCTGCACCTGGCGGACGTCTTCGTCATGGCCAGCCACCTGGAGGGGCTCTGCACCTCGGTCCTGGACGCGATGGCGATGGAGGTCGCTCCGGTGGTGACCGACGCCGGCGGCCTGCCCGAGATCGTGGAAGACGGGGTGACCGGGCGCGTGGTGCCGGCGAAGACGCCGGAAGCGCTGGCCGACGCCCTCGTGGCCGAGCTGCGGGACCGGAAGGCCCGCCAGGCGCATGCCCGCGCCGCGCGCGCGTGGGTGGAGCGGGAAGCCACCGTGGCGCAGATGGCGGCGGGAACGCTGGCGGTCTACCGGGAGCTCCTGGCCGAACGCGGGAGCCCGACGGCATGAGCGCACCGGCCGACCGACCGGACGCGGAAGGCGAAAGCGCGCGCCCCGACGCCGCCGCGGACGGGGTGCTCCTGGTGCGGCTGGGTGCGGTCGGCGACGTGATCCATGCGCTCCCGGTAGCCCACGCGCTGCGGCGGGCGCTGCCCGGACAGCGGATTGCCTGGGCGATCCATGACCGGCTGGCGCCGCTCCTGGACGGGAACCCGGATGTCGATGCGGTGATCCGGGCGCCCCGGCGGCCGTGGCGGGGGCGGACTTTCGGCGCGGGCTGCTCGGCGCTGGGAGCGGTGGTGAGCCAACTGCGGACCGCCGCGTGCAGTGCCGCCATCGACCTGCAGGGGCTGACGAAGAGTGCGCTCGTCGCACGGATCTCGGGCGCCCGGCTGCGGGTGGGGTTCGACGGGAGCGGGGGGCGCTCGGGGCGCGAGCTTTCGCCCTGGCTCAACAACCGCCTCGTCCGCGCCGGGGCGACGCACGTGGTGGACCGCAACCTGGAGCTCCTGCGCGGTCTCGGCATCGACCCCCCGACGCCGGACGGGCCGGAGTGGTTCCCCCGCCCGGCCCCGGCCTCGGAGACCGTGGACCGGTTCTGCGCCGAACGGGGGCTGGAGGCCGGGGGCTTTGTGGCGCTCCATCCGGGCGCGGGCTGGCCGGCGAAGGAGTGGCCTGCGGCGCGATTTCTGGCCCTCCTGCGCGGCCTGCCCGAGCGGATCGGGGCCCCGGTGGTGGTGACCTGGGGTGGTGCGGAAGAGGAAAAATCGGCCCGATCGCTGGTGACGGAGGCGGGCGGGATTGGTATGATGGCCCCGGCGACGGATCTGCCCGAGCTCTGGGATCTTCTGGCCCGGGCGGGGATCTGCATCGCCGGCGACACCGGACCGCTCCACATGGCGGCGGCCGCGGGAACGCCGTGCGCGGCCCTTTTCGGGCCGACGGACGGCCGGCGGAACGGACCGTACGGACCCGGCCACAGGGTGCTGCAGGGGCGGTGCGAGCGCCATCCGCGCTGCTGGCGTCGGCGCTGGCGCGCGGCGTGCCGCTGCATGGAACGGATTCCGGTCGAAGAGGTGATGGACGCGAGCGAACGCTTGTGGCGTCAACGCCACGCGGAGACCTGAGATGCTGGTAACGCTTCCGCTGTACGTGCTGCGCGAACTGGGGCGCAACCTGTTCCCTGCGCTCATCATCTACACCTTCGTGGTGATGCCGTTCTTCCTGTTCCAGATGCTCCGGCAGAACGTCGACACCTGGACGGTGCTTTCGATTACGCCGCTCGTCTTCCCGTTCATCGCGGGGTACGTGCTGCCCCCGGCGATCCTGACCGGAACGGTGATGGCCTACGGACGCCTGGGCGCAGACAACGAGTACGGCGCCGCGCTGGCGGGCGGGGTCTGGCCGGGATGGGTGATGCTGCCGGCGCTCGCGGTGGGGGTTCTCGCGAGCTCGATCAGCCTGTATCTGAACGAGTCGGTGCTTACCGTCTCCGCCCACCGGATCGGGCAGATGCTGGTGGAAGGGCAGGTGGCGCAGATCGAGCGTCAGCTCGACCGCCGGGGCGTGGTGCAGTTCGGGCGTCGGCATATCTACCGCTTTCCCGAGGATGCCGACGGGCGGCAGGGGCTGGACTTCACCGAGTACGAGGAGACCCCGGAGCCGGAGGACCCGGCCGATCTCATCCGGCGCCCGGCGCTGCAGTACGACCGCCCGGCGATGCGCATCGTCGCGCGCGACCACAAGATCGAAGTCCGGCGCGAAGCGCGGGACGGCCGGGCCTACAACGTGGTCGAGTTTCTCCTCTGGGACTGCCACATGGCCTACATGAATCCGGACGGCGGTACGCGCGTGCTGGCGGCGGACGCGACGGTCTGGCCGGTCGACGTGAAGGCCGATTTGGATGTGCGCATCGGGCCCGACCGGGTGCAGTGCTGGGGCATCAGCAAAATCCTGCGCGAACTGCGGGAGCGCCGGCAGGCCTGGGCCGAGCAGCGGGCGACCTGGGAGCCGCAGCTCGAGGCCCCGACCGAGGAGGCGCGCCGCGCGGCGCGGACGAACCTGGGGATCTACCGCGAGAGCTTCGAAAGCAGCCTGAACAAGTACCGCCGCGAGCTTCACAGCCGACTCGCGCTCAGCTTCGCGTGCATTCTGTTCGCGCTCGTGGGGACGGCGCTCGGGCTCATCCTGGAGCACGACGCACGGTCGGTGCGCTTTGCGGCCGGCTTTGCCACCGCGGCGCTGTACTTCATCTTCTTCGTGCTCTGCCGCGCGCTGTCGGGATTCGGGGGGTGGGTGATCTGGATGCCGAACCTCGTCCTCGCGTCGGTGACGCTGGTGCTCTGGCGACGCATGATCTGGGCATCCTGACCCTTCGGAACCGGGGAGAACAGGCCTTTCATGAACTTCCGATTGCTGCCGCGGGTGGACTGGTACGTCACCCGCTCCATCCTTGCGCTCCTGGTGATGTGCACCCTGGCGATCTGCTCGCTCGTGGCGGTGATCGACGCGTTCCAGCGGGTGGACGAGTTCGTGGAGTTCGCGGAATCGCAGAACTACGGCTTTCTCAGCACCGCCTGGATGGTGGTGGAGTACTATCTCTGCCTGACGCCGCAGTACCTGATCCAGTACATGGTGCCGTTCATCTCGATGCTGTCGGGGGTGTCGGTGGTCTCGATGATGGCCAGCCACCGCGAATTCACCGCCGTGCGCGCCAGCGGCGTGCCGTTGCAGCGGGTGCTCCTGCCGCTCCTGATCACGACCTTGGCGCTGGGGCTCATCGTCTTCATCGGCCGCGATTCCGTTCTGCCGGGCATTGCACGCGAGGCGCACGGCATCAGCCTGCGCATGAAGCCGGGCAAGGGACGGTCGGTGACCGTGGTGCTGCGGGACGGCGAACGCGTCCACAGCCTGGCCATCGGGCACTTCGACATGCTGACGCGCAAGGCGTACCATTTCCGACTGGAGATTCGCGACTGGGCCGACTGGCGGGCGGGGCGCACCGACCGCTGCGAGGTGTTGACCGCGGAGGAAGCGACCCTCGCCGTCGACCCGGATACGGGCGGGCAGGTCTGGCGCCTGGGGCCGCACGCGGAGCATGTCCGCTTCGAGGAGGGCGGCGTGCCCGCCCTTCCGGACCGCCGGGAGGTGCCGACGCTGGTCACGCCCGCGATGCTGGAGCAGGAGAGCCTGGGCCTGGCGGTGATGACCTCGGCGGACCTGGCGCGCCTCTCCGACGACGTGGCCAAGCAGGTGGAGCTGGCCCGGCGGCGAGCCGCCCCCCTGGCGGGGACGGTGGTGCTCCTGGTGGGGATGAGCCTCATCATGCGGCGGGAGCGCATCGACCCCGGCAGCCGCATCGGCCGGGTGAAGGGGCTCATCTACGCGGTCTTCGTCTGCGCGGCCTACTATGCGGTGCAGGAGTTCTGCCTCTCCGCGGCGGAGGACGAGCGCATCCACCCGCTGCTGGCGGCCTGGATCCCGAACGTGGGCTTCGGCGCCTGGGGCGGGTGGAGCTACTGGCGCGTGAACCTGTAGCCGCGGGAGCCGTCCGATGTCCGAACTCACCGTGCTCGTGCCGTGCTTCAACAACGAGGCCATTCTCCGGCCGTGCCTGGAGAGCGCGCGCCTCGTGGCGGACGAGCTCTTCGTCGTGGACTCCGGCTCGACCGACGCGACGCGCGACATCGCGGCGGAGTTCACCGACCGCGTCGTCGTCCACGAGTACGTCAACTCGGCCGCGCAGAAGAACTGGGCCATCCCCCAGGCGCGCCACCCCTGGGTGCTGGTGCTCGACACCGACGAGCGCATCACGCCCGAGCTCGCCGAGGAGATCCGCTTCGTCCTCTCCGGCGAGCCGGCGCACGACGGCTACCGGATTCACCGGCAGAACCACTTTTTCGGCCAGCCGATCCACTACTGCGGCTGGGAGCGCGACGACTGCCTGCGGCTCTTCCGGCGCGACAGGAGCCGGTACGAAGAGAAGCACGTCCATGCCGATGTCCTCGTCGAGGGCGGCGACGTCGGGCGGCTGAACGGGCGATTGCTGCACTACACCTACGCCAGCTTCGACCAGTACCTGGAGAAGTTCGGCCGCTACACCACCTGGTCGGCGCGGGACCTCCATGCGGCGGGCAAGCGCCCCACCGCGCGCAACCTGTTGTGGCGGCCGGCGTTCCGGTTCGTCAAGATGTACGTGCTGCGCAAGGGCTACCGCGACGGGACTGCGGGGCTGATCCTCTGCATGCTGGCGGCGTTCAGCGTCTTCATGAAGTACGCGAAGCTCTGGGAGATCGAGCGCGCGGAAGGCCTCTTCACCGAGGATCCCCGTGGTTGACCCGGCGGGGGGAGGATCGGCATGAAATCGCTCCTGCGGATGCTGCGGCTGCTCCGGAACTATCCCGGCCGGCTGGCGCACTTCGTGCTCGCGGCGCTCGTCTACGCCGTCTTTCACATGAGCTTCGCCGCGGTGGCGAAGGTGGTGACCGGGATCCTGGAGCGCTCACCGGCGGCCTGGCTGCCGGACGTGCCGCTGGGGCGGTTGCTTCTCTGGACCATCCTGGCGGCGGTGGGGCTCCTGGTCGGGAAGTGCGTCTTCTACTACCTCCGCCGCTACCTGCAGAGCTGGCTCAGCCGCCGGATCGTTATCGACACGCAGAACGACGTCGCCGCGCACCTCCTGACGCTGGATCTGGGCTACTTTCAGCGGGTGCGGCAGGGCGAGCTCGTCAGCCGCATGACCAACGACATGCGCATGCTGGCCCAGACCGCGACGCTCTTCTGCCAGCTCGTGAGCCAGCCCCTGGTGCTGGTGGTGGGGGTCGGGTACGTCGTCTGGCTCAACTGGCGGCTCGCCTTCCTCGCGCTCGTGGCCGCGCCGCTGGCGGTGGCGGTGCTCCGGAGCCTCTCGCGGAAGATGTGCCGGGCGAGCAAGCGCAGCTTCGAGAAGCAGGCCG
The DNA here is from genome assembly GCA_964553265.1 of uncultured Planctomycetales bacterium. Taxonomy (GTDB): domain Bacteria; phylum Planctomycetota; class SZUA-567; order SZUA-567; family JAFGNG01; genus CAZKKD01. The sequence goes on from CAZKKD010000205.1 coordinate 7,287, forward strand.
ACGCGACCGCGGTCTTCCTCCAGTTCGTGGGCGGCATCAAGGAGGTGAAGGCCTTCGGGCGGGAAGCGTTCGAGCGCGACCGCTTCGGCGAGGAGATGCGCGCCGTCTTCAACGTCGGGATGAAGGGCGCCCGCGCCCGCGCCCGGGTGCGGCCGCTGGTGGAGTTCTTCTCCGGCATCGGGCTCATGGCGGTCTTCTACGCCGGGGGGCTGTGGGTGCTGGACGGGCAGATTGCGCTGGACGAGCTCATGGGCTTTGTCGCGGCGCTGGGGCTCATG
>CAZKKD010000206.1:0-7559 GCA_964553265.1 uncultured Planctomycetales bacterium
CGACGCTCGCCGGCTTCGTTCGATTCGGCGCCTTCGGGCTTGGGCATGGGGGCCTTGCGGCTGAGTCGGAGTCGGGCGGTGTCGTCGATATCGGTGATCTTGACGCGCATCGGATCGCCCGACTTGACGACGTCGTGGATGTTCTCGACGTAGGCGTGGTCGAGCTCGCTGATGTGCACCATGCCCTCGACGCCGGGGGCGATTTCGACAAAGGCGCCGAAGTCGCGGACGTTCTTCACCTCGCCGTCGTATTCCTCGCCCACCTCGGGCTCGCGGAACATGGCCTCGATGACGTTCAGCACGCCGCGGAGCACCTCGCCGTCGGCGGCGGCGATCTGGACGGTGCCGTCGTCTTCGATGTCGATCTTGACGCCGTGCTCGTCCTGCAGTCCGCGGACCGTCTTGCCGCCGGGGCCGATGAGCTTGCCGATGCCGTCGACGGGGATCTGGATGGTGTGGATGCGCGGGGCGAGGGGGCTGATCTCCTCGCGGGGACGGCTGATGGCGGCCAGCATCTCCTGGAGGATGTGGATGCGGCCCTCGCGGGCCTGCGCCAGCGCCTTGCGCATGATGTCGGTCGTCAGGCCGGTGCACTTGATGTCCATCTGCAGCGCGGTGACGCCGGTCTGGGTGCCGGTGACCTTGAAGTCCATGTCGCCGTAGTGATCCTCGTCGCCGAGGATGTCGGAAAGGACCACGACCGCATCGTCTTCCTTCACCAGGCCCATCGCGATCCCGGCCACCGGCCGGCGGATCGGGACGCCCGCGTCCATCAGCGCCAGCGTGCCGCCGCAGACCGACGCCATCGAGCTGGAGCCGTTGGATTCCATGATGTCGCTGACGACGCGGATGGTGTAGGGGAAACCGTCGTCGTGCGGGATGACCGGGGTGAGCGCGCGCTGGGCCAGCATGCCGTGGCCGATTTCGCGCCGGCTGGTGCCGCGGGGCATCTTCGCCTCGCCGACGCAGAAGCCGGGGAAGTTGTAGTGGAGGTAGAACTTTTCGCCCCGGCGCTCCTGCAGGCCCTCGACGGTCTGTTCGTCGGCCTTGGTGCCGAGGGTGACCGAGACGAGGCCCTGGGTCTCGCCGCGGGTGAAGAGGGCCGAGCCGTGCGCGCACGGCAGGACGGCGACGCGGCTGTCGATGGGCCGGACCTCGTCGGGGGCGCGGCCGTCGACGCGCCTGTTCTCCTGGACGAGGAGCTGACGCACGGCGGCCTCGGTGACGTCCTCCCAGAGGCCCTTGATCTCGGCCTCGGTGGGGCCGCCCTCTTCGTCGGGGCGGGCGAGCTCGGCGATGACCTCGTTGCGAAGCGCCTTGACGGCGTCGCGGCGGCCGAACTTGGTGGGCGTCTGCAGCGCCGCCTTGAGGGGCTCGAGCGCGCGCGCCTTCAGCCGGTCGAGGAGGTCGCTCTCCGCCGGCGGGGTGAAGTCCGCCTTCGGCTTGCCGACCTGCTCGCGGAGCTCGTCGACCATGGCGCAGATCTCGCGGATGGCGGCGTGGCCGAACTCGAGCGCCTCGACCATGCGGTCTTCGGAGAGCTCGTTGGCGCCGGCCTCGACCATGGTGACGGCTTCGCTGGTGCCGGCGATGACGAGGTTGAGGTCGGACTTCTCGATGGCGTCGGCGTCGGGGTTGAGGACGAACTCGTCATCGACCAGGCCCACGCGCACGCCGGCCAGCGCCCGCTCGAACGGGATGGCCGAGATGTGCGTCGCCGCGCCGGCGCCGGTGATGGAGTGGACGTCGGGCTCGTTCTTGCCGTCGTAGCTGAGCACCATGCTCTGGACCACGACCTCGTCCATGAAGCCCTTCGGGAAGAGCGGCCGGAGGGGCCGGTCGGTCAGGCGGGAGACGAGCGTCTCTTTCGTCGAGGGTCGTGCTTCGCGCTTGAAGAAGCCGCCCGGCACCTTGCCCGCTGCGTACATCTTCTCGCGGTAGTCCACCATGAGGGGGAAGAAGTCGATCCCCGGGCGGGGCGTGCCCACCGAGACCGCCGTGAACACCACCGAGTCGCCGTAGCGCACCATGACCGCGCCGGCGGCCTGCTTGGCAATCATGCCCGTGCTGATCGACATGGGCTTGCCGCCGATCGTCCGTTCCACCTTGACCTCGTTCATCTCCAGCATTCCAGTCTCCGCTTCGTCGTCTGCATTCCGTCTATTCTGTTGGCTTCGTCTTCTTCCGCATGTGTCTCCGTGGGTCGCCTGCCGGGATCGCCCGGCCGGAGGCGGCCGCTACTTGCGCAACTGCAGGCGCTGGACGATGGAGCGGTAGCGCTCGACGTCCTTCTTGCGCAGGTAGCTCAGCAGCTTGCTGCGGCGGTTGACCATCTTGATCAGGCCGCGCCGGCTGTGGTGATCCTTCTTGTGCGTGGCGAAGTGATCCTGCAGCTCGCGGATCCGCTCCGAGAGAATGGCGATCTGCACCTCGGGGCTGCCGGTGTCGCCGTCCTTGCCGGCAAAGGTCTTGATGAGCTCCTGCTTCCGTTCCGCGGTCATAACCATGGGTGTTCCTCTCCTGTTTCCCTGTTCCTGAACGCTTCCGTGTTCTCGTGTTCCGATTGTCGGATTCCGTCCGTCCTGTCGTTCCTCGGCGGCCGCGCCCTATTGCCGTTTCTGAAAGATGGCGTGGTCGTCGTATTGTTCGCGGATGATGCGTTCCACCATTTCGGTCAGCTCGTCGGCGCTGTAGGGCTTGCGCAGGTAGTTGGCGACGCCGGTCACCTGGACGTCGCTGCCGCTCATGGCGCTGGAGAGCACCACGGGCACGTCCTGCGTGCGCGGTTCGGCGCGCAGGGCCCGGACCACGTCCACGCCGTTGCCGTCGCACATCACGATGTCGACCAGCGCGAGCCCGATGCGGAGGTCCGGGTCGGCGAGGGCTTCCTTCGCCTCGCGGATGGTGCGCGCCCACCGGCAGGGGAAGCCGCGGCTCTGCAGCACGATGCGGATGATGCCCGCCGCATCGGGGTCGTCGTCGACCAGGAGGACCTCCCGCTGGCGGAAGCGCCGGACGCAGTCGGTCCGCGAGAGCGCGGTCTCCTTCATCCGGCGGAGCGTGTGGAGCTTGGCCCCGTACCAGGCGTTCTCGATGTAGAGCTTGCGCTGGCGGTTCCGGTCCTTGACGCGCAGCCACTCCTGGTAACCGGGGTTGGACTCGTCGAAGTGAAAGCCGTCGTGGCAGTCGACCGCAAAGATGTACTCGCCCGGGTAGTAGGCCTCCCAGAGCGCCATCTTCATGTGCGGGTAGTCCTGCGACCCGAGGCGGAGCGCATAGGCGCGGCCGGCCTCGGCGCGCTCGTCGGTTTCGTCCACGAAGCGCTCAAGGAGTTGCGCCGGGGTGAGCCCGTCTTCGAAGGCGGGCCGATGGCGTTCAAGCGCGTCCGGATCGTCGTAGGCGTGCTGCAGGTAGATGCCGACAGCCTGGTTCAGGAGTGGGGATGTGAGATCGTCCAACAGCACTCGGTACCCGCCTTTGCGTACATGGCGTCGGAGCCCCCCCGCAGATCGCACCCATGCGTTCAGCGCGTGCTTCGCACCACCGTCCGTTCAAGGACGCCGCATTCTAACCGCGTTCGCGCGCGGGTCAAGCAAAAACCGATCCCGGCCGGCGGCGGGAACGCGCTGGCGGGCGCGGGGTTACGCGGGGCGCCGGTCGTTGCGGCGGACACGATATTACGTACGGGAAAGCTGTCGTAATTTCTGGCCGATTCCGGCGTGAAGGGTTAGGTTCGCTTTGGGCGGGCCGGGGAATGTGGTCGGGGCCTGCCGTTTGGCGCCGATTTCCATGCGAAAGGGTCCTGTCATGCCGCACGTGCTCACTTCGGATACGAGGCGGATTCGAGCTCTGTCGATCTCGGTTTTGTTTTTTGCGTTCGGGACGGTGATGAGCTGCTGTCCGCGCGGGATTGCGGGGGAGCCGGGCGCGCCGGTGCATGCAGAAACGATCGCCCCATCGCACGAGAGCGCGGACACAGCGGCCTCGGCGCTGGAGGTCGACCACCAGGAAGACCACGACGTCGACGTCGACGGGGGTCACGAAGCCGGTGACGCCGATCACGAAAAGGACGTCGGGGACGAAGGTGGCGCCCGCGTCTCCGCGCATGGCCATGACCACGCGAGTGACGATGCGTTGGCGGCCTACGTGCGTGCGGAGCGGCTCCCGTTCGGCGTTGCGCTCGTCGCGCTCGCGGTGGCGGTCGCCCTCGGGGCGGCGCACGCGCTCAGCCCCGGCCACGGGAAAGCGATGGTGGCGGCCTATCTCATCGGCTCGCGGGGGCGGGTGCGGGACGCGGTGACGCTGGGCGGGATTGTCACGCTGACGCATGTGGCGAGCGTGATCCTCATCGGTATTCTGGCGCTGACCCTCAGCCGGTACATCGTGCCCGAGCACCTGGAGATCTGGCTGGGAATTGCCTCGGGCGTGCTGATTGTGCTGGTCGGGTACTGGATGCTTGCCCGCCGTGCGCTCGGCCTCGGCCATGGCCACGACCACGGGCATTCGCACGGTGATGCGCACCCCCATGACCACGGTCACGACCACGATCACGGACACGGACACACCCACACCCCGACGAATCCGGAAGGGGAGGTGACGCGCGGGAGCCTGGTCTCGCTCGGAATGGCGGGCGGCATGGCGCCGTGCCCGACCGCGCTGGTGGTGCTGCTCGCGGCGGTGGCGATGCACCGGATCCTCTTCGGGCTGGCGCTGATCGTCGCGTTCAGCCTGGGACTGGCGGCCGTGCTCATCGCCATCGGGATCCTGACGGTGAAGGCGGGCAGCCTGACGCAACGGTTTGCCGCCGGCAGACGCCTGGTCGGAGCCCTTCCGGTCCTGAGTGCGGGCGTGGTGATGCTGGTCGGTCTCGGGATCGTGGTGCGGAGCCTGGTTGCCGGGGGCATGGTGGTGCTGCAATTCTGACCCGCGCTGTCGGGGTTCTGCCGCGTTCTGCGGTCCGGATGCAGTCCGCGAAGCAGGATCGGGCCCGGGACGGAAAGCGGGGCCCGCCCGCCGGATCGGAAGGTCGGTTGCGCAGCGGGGAAGGGAAGCCGCTTTCGGAGCCTGCCGCGCAAAACCGGCAGGGCTGTTCAGTTCTCCCTCTCCCTCTGGGAGAGGGCCGGGGCGAGGGCCCCGGACGGTGAAAAATCCCTCACCCTGACCCTCTCCCAGAGGGAGAGGGGACTTTTCCGAATCGGCGCCGCCAGATTCAGAGCGAAATGGCAAGAATTGAATGACCCTGGCAAAACCGGACACCGGGTTGACAATCCGGAGTCTCCGGTCATACTTTTGCGGTGCTGACGGTCGGCTCGTCGGCCTGATCGACGACGGGTCCTTTCGGATGCGGAGGTGCGGCCATGACGGATTCGGGCAAGGCGCGCAAGGTGTCTGCCGCGGTGGAGCAGATCCGGGGGTTCCAGGAGCGCTCCGGCGAACCGCCTCGCAGGCGCACGCCCTGGCGACTGGACGTGCCGGTGTGGCAGCTTGCGGTGGAGGGGGTGGCGGCCTTCGTCATCGCCTTTGTCAGCGGGCTCGGCCTCGGCGTCCTGTACCAGGTGATGGCCAACGTGTAGTTGTCACGCGTTTCCGATGGCATGCCGGGGCGGTCGCCCGGCCCTTCCCGCACCGATTGTGTAACCCGTTGCCCCCGGACGGGTCCGTTCCCGACATCCCGAGGCGTCGCGCGGAAAGCGACGCTGCCTGCCCTGCTGGAAAGCGATTGTCATGTGCCGCGTCCGGTTCCTCCCCGATGACGTTGCCGGCGATGTGGAAGCCGGCATCACCCTCCTGGAAGCCGCCCGATCCCTTGGTGTTGAGATTCCCGCCAGTTGCGCCGGCAAGGGCCTTTGCGGCAAGTGCCGCGTGCGCGTGCTGGAAGGCGAAACCGAGCGCAACGTGGGCCACGAGCGCGCGCTTTCGCCGGCGGAGCTCGCCAGCGGCTGGCGCCTGGCGTGCCTGACGCCGGTGACCGACAACCTGGTGGTCGAAGTGCCCGAGCAGGCCACCCGCACCGCCATCCTGACCGAGTTCGACGAGACCGACGTCCGGCCGGACAGCGTCATCCAGGTCCTGCCGGTCGAGCTGTCGGCGCCCACGCTCGAGGACCAGGTTGCCGACATGCAACGCCTCTCCCGCGGCCTCGGGCGCGAGATCAGCCCGGACAGTTGCATCGAGGTGATCCGGAAGCTGCCCGATGTTCTCCGCGAGAACGACTGGCGCGTCTACGCGGTCATGAAGGACAACGACCTCCTCGGCGTCTCCCCCCTCGCGGACGGTCCGCCGCCGGTGATGGGGCTCGCGGTCGACGTCGGGACGACCACGGTGGCCGGGGTGCTGGTGGACCTCGTGAGCGGTACCAACCTCGCCGTTGCGAGCCGCACCAATCCCCAGGCCACCCATGGCGACGACGTGCTGAGCCGTATCGAGTATGCCGGCAAGAGCCGCGACCACGTCCTGGAGCTCCATCGCCTCATTGTCGGGACCATCAACGAGATTGCCGCCGAAACCGCCGAGACGGCGGGCGTGCCCCTGGAGGGGATCTACAAGATCGTTGTCGCGGGCAACACGACGATGCATCACCTCCTTTTCGGCATTACGCCCGAGCACATCGGGGTGACGCCGTTCGTGGCGGTGCGGCGCGAAGGGTTTTCGGTGCGGGCGCGGCACCTGGGCATCGAGGCGGCGCCCGGCGCGCGGCTGTACGGGGTGGCCAACATCTCCGGCTACGTCGGCGGCGACATCACCGCGGGCCTGCAGGCCTACGGCATTCACGAAAGCGACCGCACCATCCTCTACATCGACATCGGCACCAACGGCGAGATGGCGCTCCGCGCCGGCGGGGTGACCTACGCCTGCAGCACCGCGGCGGGCCCCGCGTTCGAAGGGGCGCGCATCAGTTGCGGCATGCGGGCGGCCACCGGGGCCATCACCCACGTCGGGGTCGAGGACGGGGACATCGCAGTCGAGTGCGCCGACGAGGCGCCTCCCCGCGGCATCTGCGGGACCGGGCTCCTGGACGCGGTGGCGGCCTTCCTCGAGGCCGGGGTGCTGGACGAGACGGGACGCTTTCAGGACGCGGACGAACTGCCGGAGTCCGTCCCTGCGAAGATTCGCGACCGCCTGGTGGTCGAAGACGGGGAGACGCGCTTTGTCCTGGCCGAACCGCCCAGGCCGGGCCACCCGCGCGTCACCCTGACCGGCAAGGACATCCGCGAACTGCAACTGGCCAAGGGCGCGGTCGCGGCCGGCTACCGGACGCTGCTCAATTTCGCCGGCCTTCGCGAAGAGGACCTGGACGAGGTGCTCCTGGCCGGCGCGTTCGGGAGTTTCCTGCGCCCGGCCAGCGCGCAGCGGATCGGCCTCCTGCCGGTCGGCGCACCGCTGGAGAAGGTGCGCTTTGTCGGCAACGCCGCCCTCGCGGGCGCGCGTGCGGTCCTCCTCAACCAGCAGGAGCGCGCCACCAGCGAGCGCATGGCCCGGGAGGTGCGCTACGTCGAGCTCTCCGGGCGCGCGGACTTTCAGGAGCTCTTTATGGAGACCATGCTCTTTCCGGCCTGAGG
>CAZKKD010000207.1:0-7526 GCA_964553265.1 uncultured Planctomycetales bacterium
AGCGGCACGTTCGACGAACTTTTGGCTCGCTCGGACACCTTTCGGGCCTTGGCGCGCGAAACCAACCTTTAGGGCACTTGCGTGCCCTACGCAGCAGCCGTTTTTCCTTGCAACGACCCCGCCACACCGATAGCATCATCCATAGGGCCGGGATCGGTCGCACCCAGCCCGAAGTCCCGGCGCAACCCGAAGGGCGACAAGGATCTCCGACCGCGAACGTCACGGAAGCACCCGCATGCCAGAGACCACCATCCGCATCGGCCCCCGCACGGTGGGCCCCGGCCACCGTCCCTACCTGATCGCCGAGGTGGCGCAGGCGCACGACGGCAGCCTCGGGACGGCGCACGCGTTCGTTGACGTGGTCGCCGACGCCGGGTTCGACGCGGTGAAGTTCCAGACCCACATCGCCGCCGAGGAGTCCACCCTCGACGAGCCGTTCCGCGTCAAGTTCAGCCGCCAGGACGACACCCGCTACGCCTATTGGAAGCGCATGGAGTTTCCGCCGGAAGCGTGGCAGGGCCTGGCCGAGCACGCCCGCGAACGCGGCATCGACTTTCTCAGCACCCCGTTTTCCGAGACGGCGATTGAGTGGCTCCAGGCGCTCGACGTGCCGGCCTGGAAGGTGGGCAGCGGCGAGACCACCACCGCCGCGCTCCTTACCGCCATGGCCGCCACCGGCAAGCCCGTTCTCCTCAGCACCGGCATGAGCCGCTACGACGAGATCGAAGCGAGTGTGCGCCTCCTCGAAGATCACGGCGCGCCCGTGGCCCTCTTTCAGTGCACCAGCAAGTACCCCGTCGCCCTGGAGGAGGTCGGTCTCAACGTTCTGGACCAACTCCGCGACCGGTTCGGCCGGCCGGTGGGCCTGTCCGACCACAGTGGTACGCTCCATCCCGGCCTTGCCGCGCTCGCGACCGGGGCGGACCTGCTGGAGGTCCATGTCACGCTCAGCCGACGCGCCTTCGGGCCGGACGTGCCGGCCTCGCTCACACCGGACGAACTGGCCGACCTCGCTGCGGCGCGGGACGCGTTTCACACCATGCGCACCCACCCGGTGGACAAGGACGCGACGGCCGAGGCGCTGGCCCCCATGCGCGCGCTCTTCCGCAAGAGCGTCGCGCCCGCCACGGACCTGCCGGCCGGCACCGTGCTGTCTGCAGACCACCTGACGCTCCGCAAGCCCGGCGACGGCATTCCGGAGGCCGACCTGCCCGCGCTTGTCGGCCGGCGCCTCGCCCGCGACGTCAGCCCCGACCGCCTGCTCAGAGAGGAAGACCTCGATGCCTGACCGGCAGCCCCGCCGCATCTGCGTCATCGTCAACAGCCGCGCCAATTACGGGCGGATCAAGTCGGTGCTCCGCGCCATCCAGGACCACCCGGACCTGGATCTGCAGCTCGTCGTCGGCGCGAGCGCGCTCCTCTACCGTTTCGGGAACGTCCAGGACGTCATCCAGGCCGACGGCTTCCGCATCGACGCGCGCATCTACTCCATCGTCGAGGGCGAGAACCCGACCACCATGGCGAAATCGACCGGCATGGGGATCATGGAACTCGCCACCCTCTTCGAAAACCTGCACCCCGACATCGTGCTCACGGTCGCCGACCGCTTCGAGACCATGGCCACCGCCATCGCCGCCACCTACATGAACATCCCCCTCGCCCACACCCAGGGGGGCGAGGTGACCGGCAGCATCGACGAGAGCGTCCGCCACGCCATCACCAAGCTCGCTCACCTGCATTTTCCCGCCACCGAGCAGGCCGCAGCATTCCTGCGCCGGATGGGCGAGGAAGCGGAGCGCATCCACATGGTGGGCTGCCCGGCCATGGATTGCGTTGCGGATCTGGACCTCGCCATCACGCCCGAGCTCTTCCATCATGGCGGGGTCGGCAGCCCCATCGACCCAACCAAGCCCTATCTCGTGGTCCTGCAGCACCCCGTGACCACCGAGTTCGGCCGCGGCATGGACCAGATCAACCAGACGCTCCGGGCCATCGAACGCATCCACATGCAGACCGCCTGGCTCTGGCCCAACGTCGACGCCGGTTCGGACGACATCTCGAAGGGGCTGCGCGTCTACCGCGAGCGGCACAACCCGGACTACATTCACTTCTACCGCAACTTCAACGTCGAGGACTATGCCCGCCTCATCGCCAACTGCGCCTGCATGGTAGGGAACTCCAGCTCCGCGCTCCGCGAAGGCGCGTTCCTGGGCGTGCCGGCGGTCAACATCGGCACCCGGCAGAGCGGGCGCGAACACGGCGAGAACGTCGCCTTCGCCGACTACGACGCCGAGGCCATCGAGGCCGCCATCCGCGCCCAGCTGGACCACGGGCCGTACCCGCGCTCGACCCTCTTCGGCGACGGCGCCGCGGGCCAGCGCATCGCCGAGGTCCTCGCCACGGCCGACCTTTCGGTCCAGAAGCAGCTCAGCTATCTTTCGGAGCCGTGCGCATGAGTGCCGACTTTTCCCCCTGCGAAGTCTGCGGCGCGATCGACTGGCAGGAGGTCTATCGCGGCCCGGTCCGGCACGGCGCGTTCGGGAACGAACGGCCCGACGGCGCGGTCTGCCGCTGTGATGGCTGCGGTGCCGAACGTCTGGCCGAGACCGCCTGCGTCGCGGCCGAACTCTACGAAGACGAGGCCTACCGCCGCATCCTGGACGAGCCGACGGAAGCCGAAGGCTTCTTCGCCACGCACGACGCGCTGCAACTCCGCCACTGGACCGCGGCCGAACCGGTTGTGCTGCGCGGCCGCGTGGTGGCCGACATCGGCTGCGGCGCCGGGTCGTTCCTGGACCACGTCGCCGGCCTGGCGCGCGAGACCATTGCCGTCGAACCGTGCACCACCTACCACGCATCCCTCGCCGAACGCGGCCACAAGGTCCATGCCGACCTCGACGACGCCGTCGCCGCCCGGGCCGGCGCCGTCGACGTCGCCTTCAGCTTCGCCACCATCGAGCACGTTCCCGACCCGCGCGGCTTTCTGGAGGCCGCCGGCCGCCTCCTGGCCCCGGACGGACTGCTGGTGGTCAGCACGCCGAACCGGGACGACATTCTCTGCGGCCTTCTCGGGGACGACTACAAGCGCTTCTTCTACCGCACGGTTCACCGCTGGTATTTCGACGCCGGCTCCCTCGGCGAATGCGCGGCACGCGCCGGTCTGGCGGCCGACCGCATCGACACGCGGCATCGCTTCGGACTGGACAACGCGCTCCGCTGGCTCCGCGACCGGGCTCCGGGCGGGCGGGACGCCCTCCCCGGCCTCGGCGACGCCACGCTCGACGCGGTCTGGCGCACGCACCTGGAGCGGACGGGGGCCGGCGACTTTCTCTATGCCCGCTTCCGCCGCAACGAAAGGCCTGCCCCATGACGAAGACCATTGTCTACCTCGGCGCACCGGTCGGATTCGAAGCCCTACAGGCGACGCTCCCCGGGGGCCATGCCGGCGTGCATGTCGCGGCCGAACCGGACGCGGTCGCGGACGCGCTCACCACGGCGCACGCACTCCTGGACGCCTCCATGAAGACGCGCATCACTGACGCCATGGTCCGCAACGCCCCCGACCTCCGGATCATCTCCACCGCCACGACCGGGAGCGACCACATCGAACGCGGCGTACTGGACGAGCGCGGCATCCCGGTCCGCACGCTGCGCGAGGACGGCGAACTCCTCTTCAACCTGACGCCGGCCGCAGAGCTCTCGTGGGCGCTCGTGCTCGCGGCCGCACGCCGACTGCCCGCCGCGGTCACCCACGTCCGCGACGGCCTGTGGGTGCGCGAGGAGTTCCCCGGCGTCATGCTGAACGGCAAGCGCATGGGCATCGTGGGCTGCGGCCGGATCGGCTCCTGGATGGCGCGGTACGCCACCGCGTTCGGCATGGAGGTGGTCGGTCACGACCCGCACCGCGATGAGCTGCCCGACGGCATCCGCCGTATGGAGCTCGCGCAGCTCGTGGCGACGGCGGACGTTCTCTCCGTCCACGTTCACCTGACCGACGAGACGCGAGGGCTCCTCTCGGCCAGCCTGCTGGGCCAGTGCAAACCGGGGCTCATCCTCGTCAACACTTCCCGCGGCGCGGTGGTGGACGAGGCCGCCCTCCTCGAAGGCCTGGAGAACGGGCGCATCGGGGCCGCGGGGCTCGATGTCCTCGACGGCGAACCGGAGATCGAACGCCACCCGCTCGTCGCCTATGCGCGCGAACACGACAACCTGCTCATCACCCCGCACTGCGGCGGCTTCAGCCCGGACGCGGTCTGGATCGTCTGCCGCCGCGCCGCCGAGAAGATCGTGGAGGCACTGGCCGACGCATGAGCACCCTCGACGCCCTCGCCGACCGCATCGCCGCGACCAATCCCTGCTGCGTCTTCGGGGTGCCCGGCAGCGGTCCGAGCCTGACGCTGCTCGACGCGCTCGAACGGAAGGGCATCCCCTTCCACCGCACCCAGACCGAGGGCGCGGCCGTCCTCATGGCGGGAACGGCGGGCCGTCTGACCGGACGGGCCCACCCCGCCATCGCCATCAAGGGACCGGGACTGGCCAACATGCTGCCCGGGATCGCCGCCTGCGCGCTCGAGCACTTCCCCGTCGTCACCGTGAGCGAGGCCTATGCACCCGACGTTCCGCACAGCAAGGCCCACAAGCGCCTCGACCACCCGCGCGTGCTGGACGGCCTGGCGAAGGCGATTCGCTTCTTCAGCAGCAGTGGCCCTGCTTACGACGAACTCGCCCGCCACGCCGAAGCCGAAGTCCCCGGACCGGTGCATCTGGACATCGCCGCCGCACCCATCGATGCCGCCAATCCCCTGCCCCGCGCCGACGCCTGTCCCATCGACCCCGCCGCCGAAGATGCAGTCCGGGCCGCCATCGACCGGGCCGAACGGCCGGCCGTCATCGCCGGCACGCTCGCCATCCGCCGCGGCTGGCACGACTGGCTGAACGGGCTCGGCGTCCCCGTCTTCAGCACTGCCGCAGCGAAGGGGGTGGTGGACGAGACCCGGCCCCATGCCGCCGGCGTCTACACCGGCGTCGGCCAACCGCTTTCTCCGGAAGCAGTGTTGCTGCAGGATGCCGACCTCGTCATCGGCCTCGGCCTCCGGCACAGCGAGGTCCTCTCCGCGGCGGCGCTGCCCTGTCCGGCCGTCAACATCGACTGCGCCGGGCCGGAACACTGGAACGGCTTCGGCTTCACAGCCGTGGCCGCTCCGAGCGACGCCCTGGTCGACCAGCTCCGCGCATGCTTGTCCGACCGGCAACCCGACGGTACGGCGGAACGCATTGCAGGCTGCCGGACCGCAATGCTGACACGCCTTCGTGGCGAGGCGTTCCTGCCGGCGCAGGCGTTCGAGGCGCTCAGCTCCACCCTACCCGACGCCGGCTTCGTCATGGACACGGGCCTCTACTGTACGGTGGGCGAGCACGTCCTCCAGGCCCGGACGCCGCAGACGTGCCTCCTGGCCGGACAGAGCCGCTACATGGGCACCGGGATCCCCATGGCCCTCGGAGCCGCAGCCGTGGCCCCGGACCGCCCGACCGTGGCAATCGTCGGAGACGGCGGCATCGCCATGGCCGTCGGAGAGCTGAAGCTGGCCGTGGAGCTGGAGTTGCCGCTCCTCGTCGTGCTCATGAGCGACGGCAACCTCGGCACGCTTCGCCCGCGCGCCCGCAAGGACGGCCTTACCGAAGCCCCGATGCGCATCGACCAGCCCTCGTGGCGCGCCGTGCTGGACGGCATGGGCATTCCCGGCGCAGCGGCAGCGACGGGACAGGAACTCGCCGACGCGCTTGCCGGCATCGGCCCCATCAAGGCGCCCCGCTACCTGGAACTCACCTTCGACCCGGATCACTACATCACCATGTGCGACGGCGTTCGCTGACCGGCTTGACGATTCACCAGGCGCATGGAACGATACACTGGACGAAACCGGAAGATTGAGAACAATCGAACCTTCTTCACAAGTGGGACAACGGACATGAGCGCAAAGCACATCCTCATTCTCGGCACCGGCTCGGCCGGCAAACGACACGCCCGCAACCTGCACGAGCTTGGCTGCCGGATCTCCTGCATGGATCCGCGCCAGGACCGCATCGACGAGCTGGCGGCCGATGTGCCGCTTGTCGGCGGGTACCAGACGGTCGACGACGCCCTTGCAGCGGGGGATCTGCACGGTGTCGCCGTCACCTCGCCTCCGATGTTTCACGTGGAACAGTCCACCGCCGCCCTTCGCGCGGGTCTCCCGGTGCTGCTGGACAAGCCGGTCTGCCCGACGCTTGCGTACGCCGAGACCCTCCGCCAGGTCCGCGACCTGACCGGCACGCCACTGCTGTTGGGCTACACCTACCGGTGGTGGCCACCGCTGATGCGCGTTCGCGAGCTGCTGGCCGAGGGGGTGATCGGGGCGTTGCGGTATGCGCAGTTCGTCATGTCGGCGCACCTGGCGGACTGGCATCCGTGGGAGCGCTACCAGGACTTTTTCATGGCGCACCAGTCGCTCGGGGGCGGTGCCCTTTTGGACGAGAGCCACTGGCTGGACCTCATGTTCTGGTTCCTCGGCGCGCCGCAGACGGTCCGCGCCGACATCGACAAGGTCAGCGACCTGGAGATCGACACCGATGACAACGTGGAGATGATGATCCGCTACGCCTCCGGGCTCCGCGTCGGGATGCACCTGGACCTCTACGGTCGGCCGCACCAGAAGTACATCCGCTTCTACGGCGAAGAAGGAACGCTTCTCTGGTCGTTCGATCCGAACGCCATCCGCATCGCGCGGGGGATGGAGGAAGCATGGGAGGACGAAACCTTCACCTGCGAACGGAACGACATGTTCGTCGGCGTGGCGAGGGAGTTTTTGGCCGTCCTGGACGGGCAGGAGCCCTCGACCTGTACGCTGGAGGACGGCCTGGCCGTGCTCGGCCTCATCGAGCAGGCCCGCCAGAGCAGCAGCACCCACCGCGCCCAACCCGCCCTGCCGCAGGGAGCGTAAGCGTGTTTCGTGATCAGCGCGTTCTGGCCGTGGTCCCCGCCCGTGGCGGCAGCAAGGGCATCCCCCGCAAGAACCTGCAGCCGGTGGCCGGCCGGTCGCTGGTCGCGCACGCGGCGGAAACCCTTTCGGCACTCGACTGGGTCGACGCCGCCATCCTGTCGACGGATGACGAAGAGATCGCCACGGAGGGACGCCGCGCGGGCCTGGACGTCCCCTTCCTCCGGCCCGACGCCCTGGCGGCCGACAACGCCACCGCTGTCGACGCCTGGCGCCACGCCTGGACGTCCGCCGAGGAGCACTATGGCGCACAATTCGACATCGGATTGTGGCTGGAACCGACCAGCCCGCTCCGCCGACCCGAAGACCTGGTGCGGACGGTGGAGACGCTCCTTGCCGACCCCTCGCACAAGGCGGCGGCGACGGTGAGCCGCAGCCCTGCCCACTACACGCCGCACAAGACGCTCACCATCGGTGAGGACGGCTGCATCGGCTTCTACCTGCCTCGTGGGGCCGACTTCAGCCAGCGACAGCTTATTCCACCCTACT
>CAZKKD010000208.1:0-7504 GCA_964553265.1 uncultured Planctomycetales bacterium
GTGAGTTGGTGGTGGGTATCGTCGGGGGGGTGTTCGGGCTGAACGTCGCCGTGGACATGGGTGTGCGTCCCGACGCCGGTGGGGGGGATCTGGCCGTTCGGGCTCGGTCCGGCGAGCTGGCCGGTGGCGACGAGATCACTCTTCGCCGCGTCGGCGTAGACGTCCACCTGGTAGGGGCCGCCGGGGCCGGTGTCGGTGAGATCGATGTACATCCGGCCGTCCGCGTCGGTGTCGGTCCCGCGGCGCAACCCGCGCAGGCTCCAGCCGCTCAACTGGTTCTGGTTGTCCGACCCGTTCTCTTCGCGGAACGCCTCCACCTGCACGGTGGCGCGGAAATCGTCGGGAAAGACGACGTTGACGTCGGGCTGGCTGTTGCCGACGACGGTGGTGTTCAGGCGCACCGTGCCGGAGACGCCGCTGCCGTTGTCGGGTGCCAGGGTGACCGTTTCGGTGACGCCGGCGCCGCTCACCTGGCCGACCGCCACGCGGTCCTCCGGCCGGCGGGCCTCGTCCATGAACACCTCCACCTCCCAGTCGCCGCCGCCGAGATCGTTGACGTTGAAGTAGAGCTCGCCGTCGAGGTCCGTGTTGACCCCTTCGGTGAGGCCCACGAGAGCGTACTGGTCGAGGTGGTTGGACGGGTCGTTGGTCTCCTGGAACTGCGGACTGGTAAGGTCGTCCGAGCCGGTCACGATGGTAAGCGGTGTGCCGAAGTACCCCGGGACGTCCGCGAGGAGCGTCTCGTTGGTCAGGGAGGGGTCGACGCTGCTGCCGGTGATGAAGTTGTTGCCGGCCAGGTTCTGCCCGTAGATGCCGAGGTCGTGCGCGGTGGTGTTCTGGGCGACCTCGTTGATCTTGATGTCGTTGACGCCGGCGGTGTTGTTGGTGATCAGCAGGCCGTCATGGTTGCTGTTGATCTCGGCGGTGATGTCGGGGATGCCGCCCTTGGTGGTGGTGCGCTCGATGATGTCGATGACGTCTTCGAGGGTGTCGGCGTCGCGCAGATCAATCTCGACCACCTCCTCCAGGCCGGAATTGCCGTTGAAATACTCGATCTCGATGGACCCCTCGGCCACGCCGTTGCCGTAGTTGAGGTCCTTGAGGCGGGTGCTGGTGTTGAGGTCGACGTTGGCGTCGGGGCTGAGCATGTCGGAGCGCATGGTGGTCACGAGCGTTCCGAAGACGTCGCTGGCCTTGACATTCACGGGGGTGTAGCTCCCCTGGTCGACCTGGAGGCTGATGTCGTCCTCGTTGCCGGTGAAGTGGACGTATTTCGCGCCGGCGATGGCGAAGGGGGCGGTGTCGGTGTTGGTGCCGGCGAAGATGTGGCGGTTGCCGACCTTGCGGTTGCCGACGGTGATGAGCTCGCGCAGGCTGCTGTGGACCTCCAGGACGTTGGCCTGGCGCATGGCGGGGGTGGTGGTGTCGCTCGCCATGCCGATGGTGAGGCCCTTGGTGGCGGTTTCGATGTTGTTCACTTCCTGGAGGGCGGAGTCGCTGAGCCCGAGAAAGGACTCACCGACGTCCAGGTTGCGGTTGAACTGTCCGAGCTGGGCGAGCACCGTCTGGATGCGGATGCCCTCGTTGGTGGCGAGGGGGTCGTCGGAGGGGTCGAGGACGCGCCGCCCTTTCGCCATCTGGTTCTGCAGCTTCAGCACGCGGCTGTAGTTGTCGAGAATGTTGTCGACGGTCGTGTTGGTGGCGATCTTCATTGTGCTGCGCATGGCGGGTCCTCCTTGTGGAATCGCTGCGTTACATGCTGATCAGCGACTCGTAGATGCTGTCGGCGGTGCTGATGAAGCGTGCCGAGCCCTGGAAGGTGCGCTGGAACTGGATCATCAGCGCCAGCTCTTCGTCCATGTTGACGCCGGAAAGGTCCTCGCGCTGGTTCTTGACGCGCATGAGGATGTCTTCCTGCGTCTCCAGCAGGCTGTCCATCTGGTCGAACTCGATGCCCATTCGCCCGACGACGCCCTGGTAGAAGTCGTCGACGGTCGAGGTATCGGTATCGTAGATATTCCTTTCGCGCAGTTGCAGGAGGGCGGTGGCGTTGTCGTTGTCGCCGACGACGAAGTCGTCCGCTCCGGCGAAGAGCTCGGGGCGGGCCTTGACGCGCTCGTCGACCGCGATGCTGCCGGCGTCGTAGCCGTCGAAGAAGGTGTTCATCCCGAGGGCGGCCAGGACGCCGCTGGTGTCGCGCCCGAAGCCGATGGTGTAGTTGGGCGAGACGGACTCGATGGTGACGCGGTTGTTGTTGTCCACCGACACCTGGAAGGTGTTGGGGAGAAAGTCCTGCAGCGCGGAGTCGACCTTGCTGACAAACGAATTGCCGAACAGGTCGCCCTTGACGATGTTGTTGTCCGGCTGGACGAAGGTGACGTCGATCGTGCCGGAGATGCCGCTGCCGCCCACCTGGTTCATGGTCACCGACCCGTCGCCGACGCGCGTGCCGGTGGCGACGTGGTCGCCGGGCAGCATGGCGCTGGTGCGGTAGAGGTCGATGGTGTAGGTGCCGGGAGGGCCCTCGGAGAGGTCGGCGTAGAGCGCGCCGTTGGTGGCGGTGTCGATGCCGAAGTCGACGCCGTTCAGGTTCCAGTTCGAGAGCTGGTTGTCGTCGTCGGCGTTGTTGTCGTGGTAGAGGACGGTGTCGGGCGACGAGGTGTTGTCGAGATCGATCTCGACGTTGAGGGTGGTCAACTCGCCGGTCACTTCGTTGCGGACCTTCAGCTCGACATTGCCGTTTTCGGTGTTGAAGGTGTCGCTGAGGGGCTCGAATTCGAATTCGAGTTCGTCGAGGGCGACCAGCGGGTCGATGACGGTGTTCTTGCTCGTGACGCTCTGGAAGCCCGCAAGGCCCTGCCCCTGGCTGTGCTGGCGGTTGAACTCCCAGAGGAACGTGCCGGCGAGGCGGTCGATGTCGTTCTTGTAGCTGAGGAGCACGTTGTCGCGGATGTTGACGAAGGCGCCGAGCTTCCCGTCGCCGGGGGTCAGCTCTTCGCCGTCGCGTTCGTAGATGACGCGGTCGATGAGCAGGTCGTCGCTTTGCACCTGTTCGCTGTCGACGCGGAAGCTCTGGTTTTCGAAGACGAGCAGCCGCCCGCCGAGGCTGACGACGACCTGGCCGTTGGGTTCCTCGACCACGTTGATGTCGAGGATCTCGCCGAGTTCGCGCAGGCGCTCGGTGCGCTGGTCGCGGCTGTCGTTGGCCATCTCGCCGCTGAGGCCGCCCTTTTCGGCGCGAACGATGTCGGCGTTGAGACGCGCCACCTCTTCGGTAAGGGTGTTGATCTGCTCGACGGTGTTGGCGACGTTCTCGTTCATCCGCTCCCGCATGTCGCGAAACTTGTGGTCCATGTTGTTGAACGCTTCGGCCAGGACCTCGCCTTCGTTGACGAGCGCGCGGCGGGTGGAGATGTCCTCGATCATGTTGGTCGTGTCGGCGATGGCGTTCCAGAACTGGTCGAAGGTGCTGGAGAGGTCGTTGTCGGTCAGCTCGTTGAAGATGGCCTGGATGTTTTCGTAGCTGCTGATGTGGGTGTCGTAGTAGGAGTGCAGGGTCCCGGCCTCGCGGACCTGCCTCTCGAGGAAATCGTCGGCGATGCGCTTGATGCTCTTGACCTGGACGCCGCTGCCGAGGACGCCGAAGGATTTGACGTCCGGCAGGGCGGCTTCGGGGTTGACGCGCTGGCGCGTGTAGCCGGGCGTCGCGGCATTGGCGATGTTGTGGCCCGTCGTGTTGAGCGCGAGCTGGCTCGTCATCAGGCTTGAGACGCCGATGTGCAGGGTCTTGAAGGACATGCCCGGCCTCCTTTCGGTTCAGGCGGTCTGATCCACCAACCGCACCTGCCCTCCCGACCGGCCGCCGCCGCGCGTGTAGGTCGGCGCGGTTGTGCGGGCTTCGGCCAGGACGGCGAAGAACTGCTCAATGTGGCGCAGGCTGGCGCGGAGAAGGTCCTCGTGGCGCCGGGTGCGCTCCCGCAGACGCTCCAGAACGCTGCGGAGGCGTTGGCGGATCGGGACCACGGGCGCCGCGGCGTCCGGAACAGCGGCAAGAATGCTGTCGAGGTCGGGCGTCTCGCCCAGCTCCAGCTGGCGGCCGAGTGCGCCCACGCAGGCGATGCGTTCGGCCTCGATGACGCGGACCTCCTCGACGATGGTGATCTCCTCGGCCAGGATGGCGTCGATGCGGGCGGTGTCGTTGCGGATGATGCAGTCGCGCTTTTCCTCGGCGAGGGCGAGGAGGGTCTCGTGGCGCTCGGTGTGCCGCCGCAGCGCGTCGGCGAGGCGATTCAGGTCGTTCTGCATGGTACGTCCTCCTGTCAGGTCCGCGACGGCGGCATGTCCGCCCTGCGCACCAGGCTCTTGTACAGCAGGTCGCCGAGCCCGCCGGCGCCGGTGTCGGCCGCGTCGCGTGCATATTCTTCGTAGCTCATCTCGCGGAAGATGTCCTCCACCGTGCCGCCGTGGCCGAGGTCGCTCCAGTGCTCGCCGCCGCCCATCGTCTTGTAGACGAGACCGAGGAACTGGCCGGAGAACTGGTTGCAGACGTCGCGCAGGCGCTTCCGGACCGGGCCGTCGCCGAGCGCCGCGGTCCGGGCGCGGTCGATCCGTTCGCTGTCGGCGCGGAGGCGCAGTTCGCGGATCGCGCTGTCGGCGGGGTTGGGGCCGGTGATCGGCATGTCCATGGTCGGCCTCCCTACTCGTTGACCAGCTCGGCGTGGAGCGCGCCGGCGCGGTGGAGCGCTTCGACGATGGCGATGATGTCGCGCGGACGCGCCTTCATGGCGTTGAGGGTGTTGAGGAGGGCCCGCAGGTTCTCGGTGCGGCCCTGTTCGGACTCGCTCACCTCGACGAGACTGACCGGTTCCTGATCGGGGCGCTGGAACTGCGCGGTCGCGCCGGCGGGGGCGTTCTGTGGGCGTTCGATCATGACGGTCAGGTCGCCGTGCGCGATGGCGGCGCGGCCGACGCGGACCTCCCCGGTGACGACGACGGTGTTGGTGGCCCGGTTGATCACCACGCGGGGCGGGGCGTCGACGTTGACGTTGACATCCTTCATGACCGCGCTGATGAAGCGCACCTTGTCGGTCAGGTATCGCTCGGGGATGCGGACGATGACGCGCCCGGCGTCGAGCGCCTGGGCATAGCCGGCGATGGACATGTTGAGGGCGTCGAAGCCCGCGTCCTCGAGCACCTGGTCGAGGCGGGGGTTGGTGGCGCTGTTGCTGTTGATGGCCTGCGCGATGGACTCGGCCACGGAGAAGGAAGGCTGGTTGAGGTTGAGCTCGAAGGTGTTCCGCTCGGAGAGGAACTCCACGTCCTCGCTGCGGACCACCTGCGCGCCGCCGTGAAGGCTGGCGGGGATGCTGGCGGTGGTGGGAAACTGCTCGCCCTGGTTCTCGCCGCCGATGAGGAGTCGCCCGCTCGCGACCGCGTAGACGGGACCGCCCGGGACGGCGCGGAGCTGTGTGGTGAGGAGGATGCCGTTCTCCAGGCTTTCCGCGTCGTAGATGCTGGCCACCTTCACCGGCACCACCGCGCCGGGGCGGGTGAAGGCCGGGATCTCGGCGGTGACGCTGACGATGGCGATGTTCGACCCGTCGAGGTCGGCCATGTCGACGTCCATGCGCTCCTTGGAGAGGAGCTGCTGGAGCGCCTTGCGTGCGGCCGCGGCGTCGTCGCCGGTGCCGCGAAGGCCCACCACGATGCCCTTGCCCATCACCCGCAGCGGCCGGGCGCCCTTGATGGAGGCGAGCACCTCGACGCGCTCGGCCCGCGCGGGGGCGGCGAGAAGGAGGAACGTGCCCAAGAGTGCCAGAACCGTGCCAAGCTGTCGCATTGCGCTTCGCTCCCGCCTGTTAGAAAGGGCTCACCTTGTCGAAGAACTTGGCCAGCCAGCCGCGCCGCAGCGCCTCGGAGACGTCGCCTTCGCCGAGGAACTTGACCGAGGGCTCCATCACGTAACTGATGGAGACGCTGCTGTCGGCGTTGAGGTCGTTCGGGTCCACCGTCCCGGTGAAGCGGACGATGCTCTCCTCCCCGCGGTAGGTGACCGTCCGGCGCGCCTCCACCACGAGGTGGCCGTTCGGGAGCACCTCCACCACCCGCCCGCTGATGGTGGCGGTGATGGACTCGCGGGTGGAGGTCTCGCCCTCGCCGGTGTGTTCGCGCGTGGAGGAGACGTCGAGCTCGGGCTTGCGCGCGTCGGGGAAGGGCTTGGCGATGATGTCGCCGTCCTTGTCCTTGCCGATGCGGAAGAGCTTGGAGAGCGTCCAGTTGGCGGAACTCTCCTTGGAGGTGTCGACGGTCGACTCGTGGCTCGCCTGGGTATTGAGCTCGACGAGGATGGTGACGCGGTCGTTCTTGCGGCTCGCGCGCGGCTGCGCGATGAGCGAGGCGTCGCCGTACGGGTTGTCCACTTCCGCGCCGAGGGCGGCGCTGCCGAGCAGGAGGACGGTCGCGAAGAGGGCGAGTCGGGTCGTTCGCATCGGTTGCATCTCCTTGGTTTCCGTTCCGTCGGGCCGCGCCATGGCGCAGCGGCGTTCAGTCGAGGCCGACCAGGGCCATGCGCCCGTCGGGTTCCACGCGGGCCGGGTACTGGCGCCTGCTGTTCAGGTTGCGGACCATGATGACGTCGCCCGCCGCGCCGGTCTGCAGCGCTTCGCCGCGGTGGCGGACCACCAGACGCCCGACCTGCGCCGAGACGGTGACGGCCTGCCCGCGGTGCACCAGCGGCGGCACCTCGATGGAGCCCACGCGGATGGGCGTGCCGGGGCGGAGGCTGCTGCGCGTCCGCTTGCCGACGACCTCGTCGAGCCGGCTGTAGGCGCGCGCGCCCTGGTGGAGCGGCGCCTGTTCGAGAAAGACGTCGTCGGCGCCGATCAGGTGTCCGCGGTCGAGCGGCCGGCGGGGCATCACCACCGGGAGGGTGGCTTCCGCCTCGACAACGGCGCTGGCCTGTCCCAGGGGACGCCCCGCCGCATCTTCGACAACAAAGGTGAAGTCCATCCGGCTGCGCGAGTACGCGTTGGGCGCGTCGGTGATGGTCAGGCCCGCCGCGTGGGCCAGGACGCTGTCGGGCAGGGTGATCTCTTCGAGCGTCACCGCAATCTGTGCGTCCGGGGCGGCCAGAAGCCCGCCCAGGTGGCGCTGCGCCAGCAGGCGCATGGCGTCGATGGCCTGCCGGCGGGCCGGCGGTTCCGAGGCCGCGGGGCGCGGCGCAGAGTGCCTTGCGGTGTGCGGGAGCGCGTCGAGAGCGGGCTCTGTCGAGGCCGATGCGCTTCCGTCTGCGGCGGCGCGGGTGCCGGCGGCTGCGGGCGCGGGTGCGGCGTCCGTGCGGCGGACCATCACCCGGTTGGCGCCGGCGATGCGGAGCGCATCGCCCGCGCCGTAGGCGCGCAGGCGAAGCTCCACGTCCCGGCGGGTCAGGACGCGCGCGTCGCCGGGGCGGGGCGCACGGCCGAGAAAGACGTCGCCGCAGCGGCGGGCCCCCCCCCCCCGGCCG
>CAZKKD010000209.1:0-7435 GCA_964553265.1 uncultured Planctomycetales bacterium
AGCTCCACCAGCGTGAAACCAGTGGCCGGTTTTCTCGGGATCATCCCATGTCCTCCGTGTTGGCTTCGCTTTCGAGAGCGCTCTTCACACGATCCCGCTCACGACTCTCGCTTACTCGCGCGCGACGAAGTAGTTGTTCCAGCTTGCCTGCGGCTGGCCCCAGGCCCAGACCATGTGGGGCCGGACCCAGGCCCAGTGCATCTGGGTCGCCCGGGTGAAGTCATAGCTCAATACCGACCCATCCGCCGTCAGGCGGTTCGCCCGCCCCACCCGGACGGCGAAGTAGGTCTCGTTTTCGTGCGGATTCAGGTACCCCCCGCCGCCGTTGTTCTGGGTCCGGTCCGCGAGTATCAACTCTTTCGGATCTTCCCTTCGGCGGATGGTGTTGTGATTGGAATGGGTCGAGCCGTTGAGTACGCGACCGGTCACCAGCCAGTAGCCCGCCGAGCCGCCCCAGCTGTTGAAGCTGCCGCCAAACGCCGGAAACGTGGTGCCGGAGGGGTACTCGCGAACGGGGCAGAAGAGCGCGGGCGCCTTTTCGTTCTGTTCCGTCCCGATCTCCGACGCCATGTAATCGGTTACGTACATCAGAATGCCCTCATCCGACAGGCAGTCCATGCGAATGTTGTCGCTGATGCGCGTCCAGACCGAAAAGGGCGCCCGGGGCGGCCCCCCGAACAGCGGGAAGTAGCCGTCAAAATCGGACTGATAGGCGGCACAGGCCGTGCCGTTCTGGCTCAGGTTGCTGATGCACGCAACATTGCGTGCCGCATGCATCGCGCTCTGCAGCGCCGGCAGCAGCAACCCCGCCAGTACGCTGATGATCGCAATCACCACCAGGAGCTCCACCAAGGTGAAACCGCGCACGAACCGTTGCATCCAGCGTCCTCCTGTTGCCTACTGGTCACACTGCACAAGCACCGCGCCCCCGCCCGCCTGCCCGTCGTTGACGCAGTGCAGCAGGCCGGATCGATCTGTGTACCAGGCGGCGTGCCCGTCGGCCATCACTTCCGAAACCCCGCGAACCGACGGGGGGAACGATGGGGGGTTGTATTCCTGCGCAATCCGGCTGTGGCTGGACGAGACCGCCCGCGATCCGGATACGTTGTTCGAGCAGGAGTAGAGCGCAATCTGGCTCGGCGGGATCGACTCCGACCCGCCGCCGACCCCCTCGTGCACCGCTGCCGTGCCCCAGAGCGGCGTGCCGCTGTTGCCCAGTGATCGGCTGGTCCGGCGCGCCCGGTCGACATCCCCCCACGTCAGGTAGCCGGTCGTGTAGGGCCGCGCGGCGGTGTCGGGAGGGGGCGGATAGCAGTAGCCGGATCGGGCGGCGCTGTGGTACCGGTTGTTGTAGTGCACCCCGCCGCCGCCCCAGGTGTCCACCGGCTTCATGCGGCAGCTGCCCGCCCACTTCTCGTAGCCCCACCGCAGCGCCCCGCCGGGCACGTATCCCGCCCCCAGGTCGGCGCCGACGGCGTCCGGATCCACGTAGCTCCAGAACGTCGGGCAGTAGAGCGCGTTCACGTCCCCGAGCGCGTTGACCAGCAGGCCCATAGCGCTCTGGCTCGCAGCAGTCGTCGGCCGGGTCGGGTAGCCGCTGCCGCCTGCGGTCGAGAGGCGTTCGTACGTGAGGGGGAACCAGCCGCCGAATTCGTCGGCATAGCCGAACGTGGCGACCGCCAGCTGCCGCTGGTTGTTGAGGCAATGGCTCTGCTGCGCCGCGTGCAGCGCCTCCTGCAGCGCCGGCAGCAGGAGCGCCGCCAGCACGCTCAGAATCGCGATCACCACCAGGAGCTCGACGAGGGTAAAACCGTGTAGGGGCCGCCGGGAGCGGTATCCGTGCCGGGGAAGAGTACCCAGACCAGCCGGCTGGCCGATAATGGACGAAAACCTGAACGCTGCGCTCATTGGGCGACTCCTCTACTGCAGCCCTGATTACTCACCGGTCATGGACCACGGCCCGGCACAACTCTTCAACTCACCCCCCGTCGTGGTGTATTGCCTGGGAATATAGCTGGTGCGGGCTGGTGGATTCCAGCGACCCTGTGTCTGGGTATCCAGGGGATACTGGCCAGCCACATGGCCGTCCGCCCAGAGGTAATTCATACTCATGCCGCCCCCATGAAGTCCGGCATCCAGATAAGGAACCGTCGTGGATCCGTCCATGACATCACCGGTCTTGGTCAGCTCCAGGCCCCGATTGAAACGGTACACATAGAAGGATTGGCAAAAGGGGTTGTTGACGACGCTGTAACCGCTGGTGGTCCATTCCGGATAGCGCACAACATCTCCGTGGTGATAGTGAAAAGGATACTCCACCAGAAGCAGAACGCCGCTGTGCCGTTTGATTTCCGCCATACGCGTCCATTTGGGATAGACATTGTAGGGTGAGATCCCCCTGCTCATCGTGTAATGCCGGCGGGGCGCGTTGTTCCGCAACGCCTCCAGACGGGGACAGACCACCAACAGTTTGTCGTCGCCAAAATACTCGGCCGTCTTTTCATTCCAGGCCCAACCGGGCCCCACATAATACGGACTGTTGGCATGGATGCCGGGTGCGGGCAGCGTATCATCGTTGTCGGATGCATACATAAACATCGCGGTGGAAAGCTGACGCAGGTTGTTTGCACAATGTACCGTCTTGGCCGCGTCCAGCGTCCCCTCCAGCGCCGGCAGCAGCAACCCCGCCAGTACGCTGATGATGGCGATCACCACCAGGAGCTCGACAAGCGTAAAGGCATCCGTTCGGCGACGGTGGTTGGAGCTCCCGGCCGGAGCGCGTCGCATACGGTCTCCTTTCAGTCGTCGAAACCGCCGGTCTGCACGTGCAGCGTGTCCATGTGCTGCGGCCCCTTCTTGATGTACAGGCAGCCGCTCCCGGCCTGGAACCACTCCGCGTGCCCGTCGGCCATCACCTCGTTCATGCCCGTGATCCAGCCGTACTGCTGGCTGTCGGCCACCTCCAGGATCCGACTCGGAAAGCCGTCGTCGTGCGCCGCCTTGCTCCAGCCCCACAGCCCGTCGGTGATGTGGTCCCCCCAGAGCGCAATCTCGCTCGGCGGCACCGTCCGGCCCGACCCGGTCTCGAGCGTGAAGTCGTTGCGGACCCACGGCGAATGGGCCACCAGGCGCCGATACTCGGTCGCGCGCCCGACCTCGTCCACCGACATGTACCCCGTCGGTCGATTCGTGTACAGCACATGGTTCATCCAGGTGGTCGGGTTCAGTTGCGCGTAGCGGGGGTTTTGGCTCATCGACCCGGTCGGACCGTTGTGCATGTCCCATGCGCCGGCGTACTTGATGTACGGGAGCGGCATGTTGAGGAGCGCCGCGTCCAGGCCGAGCGATTCCTGCCGCGCCAGCGCCCACGCTTCCCACGAGTCCACCCCTCGCCCGAACGCGGTCGGGCAGGCCAGGATGCCCAGCGAATCGCCTGCATACCCCAGAAAGGTCACCATCGAACTCTGCCCTGCGGCCTGCGAAACCTGTACGACCCACATGTCGGCCTGCGTCGAAAACGCCTTTCCCGTCGCCGGATAGGCCCCCCCGAAGTCGGTGGCATAGCTGTGCGTCGCCAGGCCCAACTGACGCAGCCGGTTCATGCAGTCCATCCGCACGGCCAGCCTGCGCGCTTCCTGCAGCGCCGGCAGCAAGAGCGCCGCCAGCACGCTGATGATCGCGATCACCACCAGCAGCTCGATCAACGTAAAACCGGCCCGTTTCTTCATCCCGACTCTCCGCGCAACGGCCAGTCGCATGCCCGGCCAACCGGGCGCACCTGTCGCTATACCGACCACCCATTTTAAGTATAGCACATGACCTCGCGCTGTCAATCCTCTTGTTTGCCATACGACGCGACGCGGGCGTCTTCGTGAAGCTGACAGACCAGCTCCGCGTGCACGCCCCACAGCACGGCGTGGCAGGCGACGCCGCTGGAGGGCAGGATTTTGATGTCGTAGCCGGGAACGCTCACCACGGCGTCGCCGTGCGCCCAGTGCTGATCGATCAGGAGTTCGTCGTTCTCCGCCAGCACCCGTCGGTCCTCTTCGCTCCGGAGGGCGAAGCTCCAGATCAACGTCGCCCCCGTCTCGCGGACCTCCTGGTCCCAGTTCTCGAACCGCCACCCGTGGAAGCGACGGTCGAAGCCGATGCAGAGGATGACGTCGTCCGGACCGAGCTTGTCCATGCCGATGCGCATGTCGAACCACCCGCCGTTGATCTTCCGGATCAGGTTCGGACTGTGGGGATAGTTGATCTGCGACGCGAGCAGACTGTGGTTGTGGAGGAAGGCCCAGAGGTTCCCGCCGTCCCGGTGGGTGTCGGCCATACGCGTCGCCGCCGTGAGGATGGTGTCGCGTTCCTTCGCGAAGAAGGCAGCCGTCTCCTCGCGCACCTTGGCAAGGTAGGCCCCGGCCAGGCGGCCGGCGGCCACCGGCGGCGGCGCGGTGTCGTGCAGGCGTTTGCCCTGGAGGCGTTCGGCCCGCTCCTTTCCGCCCTCCAGCGCATAGCCCATGTACATCGGCGGCATGGCGCCCCGGCGGGTGCAGGCGCCGACAAACTCGCCGAACCACATCCACATGGCCGCCACCTTCAGCGCCGGCGTGGTGGGCGCCACCTGCTCGTCCCCTCCGATGGCGAACAGGCCCACGCCCTCCGGCGCGGGAACGGGGAGGGTGGCGACGAAGGAGATGCCCTCCTCCTTCGCCCGGTCGATCAGGTCCTGCCGGCCGATGGCGATGACCTTCCACCGTCCCGAGGCGGACTGCTCCCGGGCGTGGACCAGGTCCTTGTGCAGCTTGCGCCCCCACTGGTCGTCGCGCAACGAAAGGAGCACCACGGCGTTGTCCTGGCTGAGTTCGTCGACCTTCCAGCCCGCCCGGGCGGTCATCAGGCCCCCGCTTCTGCCGCTGGATTCGAAGTAGGCGCCGGGGTCGCCGATCACCCCGATGTCCCAGCCGTCAACGATGTAGTGCTTCGCCGCCGTTTCGGCGGATGCCGTCATCGCTGGGATGAGCGGCGCCAGCGCACCCAGTCCGTGCTGAAGCCACCTCGCATAGGCGTCGACCCCACGGCCCGCTTCGCCGGCCGCCGGCTCTCCGGCCGCGGCGGCAGGCCCTGCCCGCAGCAGCACAAGCGCGGCGCAGACCAGGAGGCAGCGGACGCACCCGCCGGCCAACAGACCCCGACCCCGAACCCCCCGTCCCGTCGTCATCAGGCCCTCCCCTTCCGCCAACAGACGTATGCCGAGTCGTTCTGATGCATCCAGTGGAATACGCAACTCGCGTCCCGCAATCCGCAGGGCCAACAAACCGATGTTGTCGGTCGTCACCTGCCTGGTGCACTTCTGCGTTACCACTTCGGACAAAAGAACCGGTCGTTGGGATACGCGGTATATGCGGTGGCGTATTGGTCCGGCGTCGTCAGCACATTGTCGTTGTACGAGAAGCCAGGCAGGTTACCGAAGTGGTGCTGCGCGAACGCGAAGACCCTCCGGGCGGCCGCATCGGCCAGCGCGGCTTGCAGTCCCCGGTAGTCCTCCATCGAAAGAAAGATCACCCGGTAGGGAATTGGGCTCGGCTCGCGCAGAATCTCTCCGGTCAACGGGTTCGTTGCGGTCCAGATCCCGTGCGCATCCGCTGCAATCCGGATCTGCTGAAATTCGAAGGTCGCCCACTCTTTCCCCCACACGCGAAGGAGAAGCACCTGGGAGAGATGGAGACTGTTCAGGGCCTCCTCTTCCTGCGCGCTCTCGGAAATCAGCAGACCGAACGCGGAATCGTTTTCGACGAGCGCGATGGACGGCTCCGCCATTCCTACGGCGGCCAGCGGTTCCGCATAGCGATACGTCAGTATGGCCTGTTCCACTCCGTGCGTCCTCCTCCATCTGTCGCACGCCATCATGCCCGTTCGATCAGGGCCTCCTGGAGCTGGTCGTCGAGGTGGACGTAGCGCGCGCTGTAGCCGCTGACGCGGACGGTAAGGTCGGCGTGCTCCTCCGGCGAGGCCCGGGCGGCACGGAGCGTCTCGGCGTCGATCCCGTTGACGTGCAGGTGCATGCCCCCGCGGGCGAAGTAGGTCCGCACCAGGTGCCCGATGCGCTCCGCCCCCGCCGCGCCCGACAGATCCTTCGCCGGGAGGCTGAGCGCCAGCGGCGTACCGCAGGCGCAGAGCCGGTGCGCCACGTGGGCGGCGGACTGGAGCACCGCCGTCGGGCCGGTCGTCACGGCCGAGGCCGGCCCCGCGCCGTAGCTGATCAGATCCTCCTTCCGGCGCCCGTCGGGCGTGGCGCAGGTGCGGTTGTAGACATCGGCAAGAAAGCAGAAGAAAGCCGGATAGGGCCGGACGCCTTCGTCCAGGCGGCGCTCCAGCACCATCCGTGCGATGCGCTCCGACAGGGCGGCCGCCAGGGCGTTGGTCGCGGGATCGTCGGTCCCGTAGCGGCCCGGCGCGGATCGCAGGCGCTGGCGGAACGCTTCGTCGGGAAAGTTCCCGTCCACCGCCGCGGCAACCTCGGCAAGGGTGGCTTCCTTCTTTTCGAAGACGACGTGGCGAAGCGCGTGGAGACTGTCCGCCGCCGTGCCGAGCCCCAGGATGTTGACGCCGACGAGGTTGAACCGTGCCCCGCCGGCCTCCAGGGGCGTGGCGCTCTCCACGCAGCCGCGTGTCAGCACGCTGCCGAAGGGCGAAGGCGCGTGGTCGCGCATCCGGTTCCAGGCCTCCTGGCACCGGGCAAGACTCTCGGTACAGGCGCGCTCGACCGTCTCGAACCAGCCCTCCAGCAACGCCGCGAAGTCCGCCGCCCCACGTGCCACGGCGCCGGTAATGTGCCGGTGCGTGCAGGCGACCAGGTCCAGCGATCCGAGCACCGTGTTCGGGTAGGTGTCCCCCTGTGTGCTGGCTTCGTAGCAGCCCACCACCGCCCAGTCCCGCGCGCGGTCCCTGGGAAGGCCCACCCCTTCGGGCGCTTCGATCACGCCCGCATCGTTCAGGAGGCCGGGCTGCCCCGTGCCGGTTGCCGCGAGCGCGCACCCCGCGGCGAGCAGTTCCCGGTCCGTCTCCGACCCGTCCCTCCGCACCCGAACGCTGAGGGACGGCTGAAAGAGGCGCAGGGCCTGCATCGCGGCCAGCACGAGAAACGAGAGCGGGTTGATCGCGTCCCGGCCCGCCTCGTCCACGCCGCCGACAACCGCATTCTGGCTTTCGCAGCCCTCGCAGGTGCGCAGGTAGAAGGCGCAGAGAAGGTCGAAGGCTCCCTGCCAGTCGGTCCGGCCTGCCGCGAGGTCGTCCCGCAGGAACGGCCAGAGAAGCTGGTCGATCCGGCCGAAGGAGATGGCGGCCCGCGCGTTCTCGGCGTGGAGGAAGACCTGGGCGCACCAGAGGAGCTGGCCCGCTTCGGCAAACGTGGCCGGCCCGGCGTGGGCGGGTCCGCCGCGGC
>CAZKKD010000210.1:0-7404 GCA_964553265.1 uncultured Planctomycetales bacterium
CCCGGGCGGGGCAGGAGCCCGCGCCGGACGCGATGCTCGCCAGGCTTGGCTGGGTCGCGGAGGCCGGGCAAGACACCACGCTGCCGATCAAGGGGACCTGCGCCCCCGCCTACGTCCGCGTGGCCGACGAGGCCGGCCTGGCCGGCACGCCCTGCCTGGGGGGGCAGGGATTCGCCTTTCTCGGCCGGACCGGCACGGTGCAGGCGTGCGGCTTTCTGGACCGGCCGGCCGGCTCGATCCGCCGGCAGTCGTTTGCCGACATCTGGCGGACGAGTCCGCTCTTCCGGGCGCTCCGGGACCGTTCGTCCTACGGCGGCGCCTGCGGGGCGTGCGCGTGGGTCGGCCGTTGCGGCGGGTGCCGGGCTCGCGCGTTCGAGGCGACCGGCGACCCCCTGCAGGGGGATCCGGGCTGTCCGTTCGCCGAAGCGGAGGATGCACCATGATCAGCCTCAGCCGCCTCACCTGCCGGCGTCCCGAACCCGGCGACGCGGTCCGCTACGCCGACCGGCCGGCCGGCCCCGACCGGGGTGCGTCCCCGCCGGCGGTGGTGGTCTGGAACGCCACCGCCCGGTGCGACCTCCGCTGCCGGCACTGCTACGCCGCCGCCGATGCGGCCGCGGGTGCGCCCGACGAGTTGACCACGGCCGAGGCAGGCGCCCTCATCGCTCTCCGGGCCGCGTTCGTGGTGAAGGTGTTCCTCTTCGGGGGGGGGGAGCGGCTGCGGGGGCCGGACCTGGTGGAGCTGGGCGCCCGCGCCCGGCCGGCGGGGCTGCGGCCCGTACTCTCCACCAACGGGGTGGGCCTGTCGCCGGTGCTTGCCGAACGCCTGCGCGCCGCCGGGCTCGGCTACGCCGGGGTCAGCCTCGACGGGACCGAAGCCACGCACAACCGGATGCGCGGCGACGGAGCCGCGTGGGCCGGGGCGCTGGCGGGGCTGCGCGCGGCGCGCGCCGCCGGGCTGCGGACGGGGGTGCGCTTCACCCTGGTCCGGGACAACCGGGCGGATCTCGACGCGGTCATCGACCTTGTCGAAGCGGAGCGCATCCCGCGCCTCTGTGTCTACCACCTCGCCTACAGCGGGCGCGGGGCCGACCTCCGCGCCGCCGACCTGTCGCCCGACGAGGCGCGCAGCGTGCTCGACCGCCTGCTCGGCCACGCCCGGCGGCTCGACGAGGCCGGACGTCCCATCGAGCTTCTCACCGTGGACAACCACTGCGACGGCGTGCTGCTCTACCTGCGCCTGCTGCGCGAGTCGCCCGGGCGGGCCGCGGAGGCGCTGACGCTGCTCCGCCGCGCGGGCGGCAACGCCAGCGGCGAGCGCATCGCCTGCATCTCCTGGGACGGTACCGTCTACCCGGACCAGTTCTGGCGCACCCGTCCCCTCGGCAACGTGCGGGCGCGGCCCTTCCGCACCCTCTGGGCGGACGATCCGGATCCGTTTCTGCTGGAGCTGCGCGATCGCCGGCGTCGGTTGCGGGGGCGCTGCGGTGCGTGCCGGTGGATCGATCTCTGCAACGGCAATCTCCGCGCCCGGGCCGAGGCCGTAACCGGCGATCCGTGGGCGGCCGACCCGGCCTGCCTCCTGACCGAGGAGGAGGTCCGCGGCGTGGTGGACGGGCGGACGGTCGCGCCGCCGGAGCGCCGGACCGATGCCTGACCCGACCGACGCCGCGCTGCTGGTGGCGCTGCAGCGGGGGCTGCCCCTGGTCGAACGCCCGTTCGCCGCCGTCGGCGACGCGCTCGGCCATGCCGAAGCCGAAGTCCTCCAGCGGATCGAAGCGTGGCTGCGCGACGGCACGGCCCGCCGCGTGGGGGGCATCTTCCGCTCGCACGCGCTCGGCTATGCCAGCCTGCTCTGCGCCGTGGACGCCGACGCGGATCGCCTGGACGGCCTCGCCGCCATCGTCAACCGCCATCCCGGCGTCACGCACAACTACGCTCGCGAGGGCCGGCCCGCGCTCTGGTTCACCCTCCTCGCGCCCGCAAGCCGGCTGGAGGCGGAAGCGGACGGCCTGGAGCAGGCGCTCGGGTGTGCAGTGATCCGCCTGCCGGCCACGCTGCGCTTCAAGACGCGCGTCATTCTCGACCCCGCGGCCGGCCGCGCCGCGGCGGATTCCCCCGCCCGGTCCGTTTCCGACCGCCAGCTGGCCTGCCCCGGGCGTCCGGAGGCCGGGCCGGTTCTCCCGCTCGGGGACACCGATCGCAACATCATTCGACGGTTGCAGGAGCCTTTGCCGCTCGTGCCCGCACCGTTCGCGGCGGTCGCGGAAGCGGCCGGTTGCGGCGAAGCGGATCTGCTGGAGCGGTTGCGCCGGTGGGCCGACGCCGGGGTGCTCTCCCGCGTGGCACTGGTACCGCATCACCGGCGCCTCGGCTTCGGCGGCAACGCCATGTGCGTCTGGGATCCCAATCCGGACGTGCTGCCCGCGGCGGGCGCGGCGCTGGCGGCGCGGCCGGAGGTGACCCACTGCTATGCCCGCCGCCGCGACCCCCGGTTTCCGTTTTCCCTCTACGCGATGATCCACGGCCGCACCGCGGCGGACGCGCACGCCGGTTTCGCGGCGCTCTCCACACTCGTGCCGGCGGGCCCGGGCCGGTGCCTCCTCTCCACCCGCGAATACAAGAAGACGAGTCCGCGCTATTTTGTCGGGGACGAGGCCGGTTAGGACGCGTTAGGACGTGTCCGCCGCCCGGTGTGTGACCGGTCGATGGCAACGCGGAAGGTGCAGTCCGGGCAGGCTTCCGCAGTCGTGACGCAACCCCGGGCGTCGACCGAGCGCGTCAGTCCGTCGGTGCGGCGCTGTCCGTCAGGGAGACGGCCAACCGCCACCGCCCGCCGCCGCCCAACCACCGGGGAAATCCGCTTCCCCACTTTACATCCGCGCGCCGCCGCCTATACAGGAACCCGTGGCAACCTTGTTCGGATGCGGTCCGGCCGATGCGGTGGCCGGGACGCTCCGACGACGATCCGTGTGCAGGGGGGGGCAGATGGGCAAGAAGGCGAAGGACGCGGACGCCGTCTATGCCGGCATCGACATCGGCGGCACCAAGATCTACGCCGTCGTCACCGACGCCGCCGGCAAGGTGATCGGCAGTGGCCGCAAGAAGACCAAGGCCGAACTCGGCTTCGAGAAGGTGGTGAAGCGCGCCGGCAAGGCCCTCAAGAAAGCCTGCGAGGAGGCCGGCGTCGCGCAGAAGGACCTCCATGCCGTCGGGGTCGGCGCGCCGAGCCCCATCCTGCCCGACGGCACCGCCGTCGCCGCGCCCAACATGCCCGGCTGGGACCACGTCCCCCTGGTCCCGGCGCTCCGGGACGAGCTCGGTGTGGCCGTCCACGCGGAGAACGACGTCAACGCCGGCGCCCTCGGCGAGCATGCCCTCGGCGCCGGGCGCGGGGCGGAGACGCTGGTCGGCTTCTTCATGGGCACCGGCCTCGGCGGGGGCATCATCCACCGGGGCGAGCTCCTGCGCGGGGTGAACCGGATGGCCGCCGAGCTCGGCCACGCCATCGTCCACGTCGGCGGCCGGCGCTGCGGCTGCGGGCACGACGGCTGCCTGGAGGCCTACGCCTCGAAGACCGGCCTCGGCTGGCGGTTCCATCACGAGATTGTCGACGAGGGCCGCGACTCCTTCCTCGTCGAGGCCTGCGGCGGCGACTACACCAACGTCAAGAGCAGCATCCTCGCCAAGGGGTGGGAGGCCGGCGACGCGGTGGTCCGCGAGGCGCTGGAGGAGGCCTGCCGCTACCTCGGCATCGGCGTGGCCAACGCGATCACCACTCTCGGGCCGGACTGCGTGGTGCTCGGCGGCGGCGTCTTCGAAGCGCTCGGCGACGAACTCCTCCCGCTCGTGGAAGCGGCCGCGGCGGCGCACACGCATCCGCCGGTTTCCTACCGGGACACGCGGCTGGTGCTGGCCGAGCTGGCCGACGACGCGGTCGCCCTCGGCGCGATGGTGTATGCGCGCGAATGCATCGGCGAGACCAAGGGCCTGGGCTGACCGACAACGGGGGACGCCATGAGTGCGGACGAGAAGGAACAGGCCTGGGCTGACGACCTGGCGCGCTTCGAGCGCGAGGACCGCGCCCGCCCCCCGGCGCCGGGGGGCATCGTCTGCGTCGGGAGCAGCACCTTTACCTTCTGGGGCGAGGCCATGGCGCGGGACCTCGCGCCCCTGCCGGTCGTCAACCGCGGCTTCGGCGGGTCGAGCACCCCCGACGTCCTGGCGCTCATGGACCGGATCGTCTTGCCGCTCGCGCCGTCGGTGGTCGTCTTCTACTGCGGGGACAACGACATCGGCGGCGGCGCGACGGCACAGACCGTCGCCGCGAACTACCGCACCTTCGTCACGCGCACCCGCACCGCCCTGCCGGACGCGAAGCACCTCTTCGTCTCCATCAAGCCCAGCCCCGCGCGCGAAGCGCTCTGGCCCGTCATGGCGGAGGCCAACCGCCTCGTCCGCACCTGGGCCGAGGCGCAGGCGGATGTCGGCTACGTCGACACCGCGGCCGCCATGCTGACCGCCGACGGCGCGCCGCGGCCGGAGCTCTTCGTCGACGACAGGCTCCACATGAACCGCGACGGCTACGCGATCTGGGCCCCTCTTCTCCGCGACGCCATCGAACGCATCCGCTGAAGCCGCCGGCGGCCAACGCGCGGCCCTGTGTTTCCCGGTAGAGGCGAAAGGAGTTCCGGCATGACGGCATCGACGGCTCGCACGGGCGTGGACGGCTTCCCGGCGGCCCGCCGCTGGCGGGCCAGGTGGATCTGGACCCCCGGCATGGAGGGCGCCAACCAGGTCTGCCTCTTCCGCCGCGTCGTTCACCTCGACGCCCTTCCCGGGCGCATCCTCGCCTTCCTCACCGCCGACACGCGCTACCGGCTCTGGATCAACGGTGAGGAGGTCGGCCAGGGCGCGCCGCAGTCGCAGCCGTACTTCCAGTACTACGACGAGCGCGACGTCACCGCCTGCTTCCGCACGGGCGAGAACTGCATCGCCGTCGCCGTCCAGCACCTCGGCGTCCAGGCGGACACGCGCGGCGGCTTCCTGGCCGAGTGGACCGACGGCGCGGGCGAGACGCTTGTCGGCACCGACGCGGCGTGGCGGACCGTCCCCGGCGCCGCGTGGCGGCGGGACACCCGCCGCGTGGCCATGAACCAGGCCGCGGTCTTCCAGGAGATCTTCGACGCGCGGCAACTGCCGCCGGACTGGACCGACGCGGCCTTCGACGATGCCGCCTGGGGCGGGGCCGAGGAGATCGGTCGGCCGCCGACGGCGGGGCCCTGGGTCCGGCTCCTGCCGCGGGACATTCCGTTCATGACGGCGCACCGGGTCCGGCCGGTGCGCGCGGCGCTGACCGAGGAATGCCTCGACATTGCCGCGCGCTCGCACCAGCCCAACCTTGCCCCGGAGCTCAGCACGGTCGGCCGGCCGCTCGAGCACGCCTCGCTGGAAGGGGCCGAAGCGCTGGTTGCGGGCGAAGGCGACCTCGTCGCCCGCTGCGGGGGCGACCCCGACGACCCGGCCTGCGCGGGGCTGCACGACCCGTGCGTACTGCTCGATTTCGGCAAGGTCGTCACCGGCTACCCGCACCTGGAGATCGACGGGCTCGACGGCGCGTCCATCGACATCGGGTATGCCGAGCGCCTCATCGACGGCCGGTTCAACATCGTGCTCGAAGGCGAGTTTGCCGACCGCGTCGTGCTCCGCGACGGGGCGCAGCACTTCCGCCCGTTCATGTGGAAGGCGTTCCGCTACCTCAAGCTCCGCTTCCGTCGCTGCACCCGGGCGGTCCGGATCCGCACGTTCGACGTCGAGGTCAGCACCTATCCCTTCGAGGACGCCGGGCAGTTCGAAAGCGGCGACGAGACCCTCAACGGCGTCTTCGCCATCAGCCGCGAGACGCTCCGCCTCTGCTCCAACGAGTTCCTGATGGACACGCCCTGGCGCGAGCAGGCGCAGTGGCTGGGCGACGTGGCGGCCGTCACGCTCGGGGGGCTGCGGGCGTGCTTCGGCGACACGGCGCTCACCGGCAAGTTCCTCCGCCAGTCCGGCGCCAACCAGCGCGGCACCGGCGTCCTGGCCAACATCAGCAACGCCAGCAGCCGCGACTGGCTGGGCATGATCCCCGACTACGCCCTCTGGTGGGTGCAGGCGCTCCGCGACCACTGGCGCTACACCGGCGACATCCGCTACGTGCGCGAGCTCTACCCCGTCGCCCGGCGGGTCCTGCAGCTCCACGAGCACTACCTCAACGCCGACGGCTTCATCGAGGACATGCCCTACTGGACCTTCATCGACTGGGCCGACGTCGACCGGCGCGGCGAATGCGCCCCCTACAACGCCATCTACTGCGGCACGCTCGAGGCCTTCGCCGAACTGGCCGACCTCCAGGCCGACGCCCACGCCGCGTCGGTGGCGCGCGACCTCCTGGCCCGGCAGCGCGACGGGTTCGAGGCCCGTTTCTTCGACCCGGCCCGGCAGCGCTTCGCCGACGCGCGCATCGACGGCGAGCGCTCCGAACGCGCCAGCGAGCACGCCAGCGCCGCGGCCATCGCTTTCGGCCTCGCGGACGACGCCACCGCGCAGGCCATCGCCACGCGCTTCTACGAGGACGGGGACGCCCCCGCGGTCGAGGCGCAGCCCTTCTTCATGATCGTGGTGCTGCGGGCGCTCGACCGGATCGGCCGCTTCGACCTGGCGCTCCGGTTGATCCGCGAGCGCTGGGGCGCGCGCATGGTGGCGAAGGGGTTCACCAGCACCACCGAGGAGTGGTCCGAAAACGGGTCCCGGCGCGATGGCCGGTTTGCGGGGTTCCTGCGCACCCACAGCCACGCGTGGTCGGCCTGCCCGGCGGAGTTCCTGATCCACAACCTGGCCGGGTTCGCCGTCGTCGAGCCCGGCTGCGGGCGCGTGCGCCTGGCGCCGAAAGCGACCGACTTCGACTACACCGTCGTCGTCCCCACCCCCCGCGGCAGCATCCGGGTGGAGCGTCGCGACGGCGGGACGCACGTCGAAGCGCCGGACAGCATCACCATCGTGGAGGGCTGAACTGCCTGCCGGCCGCCTGGGCGACGGCTGATCCGTTTCGTATTCGTATTCACGAAACGCGAATCCTGTCCAGCCGTGCCCTGCAGCTTGGATCGCCTGCGCCCCCGCAGGCGGTCGCCCGGAGGGCGAAAAGCGAAGCGAGAACCGCACCGTGCGCCCGTCCGGAGCATGTCGCCAGGCTACCGGTCTACCTCGCGCGCGGGGGCGCGGGGGATTCATTGGGGGAGGGCCGATGAAGCCCTCCTCATCCACCCGGCCGCTTGGTACCGGCCGATGGCAGAGCCGCAGCCGGGCTGGGTGGTGCGGGGGCTTGGCTGGTGGTCGGAAAGGACGGTGCCGGGGTCGGCCGCCCGC
>CAZKKD010000211.1:0-7391 GCA_964553265.1 uncultured Planctomycetales bacterium
GCCTGGTTCAGCATGGAAGGCTGAGAATTGAATGACCCTGCCGCGGAAGGGGGCGACCGGCGCACGCGCTCAGACCTGGCGCTTCCGCTCCGCGAGGATGCCCACCACGAGGAACGCGGCCGCCACCAGCGGCGCCAGCCAGACGCCCCCCAGCCGGGCCAGCCCCTTCGCGACCAGAGGGGAGACAAAGATGATGATCGCGCCGTACCCCACCGCGCAGAGCAGCACGAAGACCGCCAGCCGGACGACGAAGGGCCAGGCAATGACGCGACGCTTGACCGCGGCGTTGATCTCGTTGCCGTAGACCACCAGGAGCGTCGCCACCAGCGCCATCGCCACCTCGCCGAGATGCGGGCGAAGCACCTGCGACAGGGATTCAACAAACCGGACCACGTACGCCATCGTGCGCCTCCTCATTCGTTGCGGGTACCGCGAACCTGCGCCTCCCCTGCCGGTGTATCGACCGGAGCCGCGCCCGGCCTTCAGCCTTCCCGGCGCGGGACGGGTGCGGGTTTCCTCCGGATTGCGCTTGCGGACGGGCCGGAGGGCGTATAATGGTGGATTCCGCCGTCCGACCCGGTGTGCACCGGGGGGCAAGGCGGGTTTGAAGACCGGCCAGGATACCGCCATGCCGCGCCCGAGCGTCGCCATCATCGGCCGCCCCAACGTGGGCAAGAGCAGCCTCTTCAACCGGCTGGTCGGCCGCCGCATCGCCATTGAAGACCCCACCAGCGGCGTCACCCGCGACCGCGTCCTCCATACCGTCGAGGCCGGCGGACGGACCTTCGACCTCATCGACACCGGCGGCATCGGCATCGTCGACCGGCAGGACCTGAGCGAGGACGTCGAGCAGCAGATCGCCATCGCCATGCGCGAGGCGGACCTGCTGGTCTTTCTCGTCGACTGCCGCGACGGGGTGCTCCCCCTCGACAACGAAGTGGCCGAGCGCCTCCGCAAGCTCGGCAAGCCGGTGCTCCTGGTCGCCAACAAGGCCGACACCGACCGGGTGGAGGACGAGGTGCACGCCTTCCACGCGCTCGGGATGGGCGCGCCGCTGGCGGTGAGCGCCCACCAGGGGCGCGGCCTGGACGAACTGCGCCTGCGCCTCGCCGAGCACCTCCCGCCCGAAGGCCCCGCCGCCCCGGCCGAGGTGGAGGCGCCCGACGCGGTGAAGCTCGCCTTCGTCGGCAAACGGAACGCCGGCAAGTCGAGCCTCGTCAACGCCCTCGCCGACGCGCCGCGCGTCATCGTCTCCGACCGGCCCGGCACGACCCGCGACGCGGTGGACGTCCTCTTCGAACGGGACGGCACGCGCTTCCTCGCCATCGACACCGCGGGCCTGCGCAAGCGCGGCAAGATGGACGACAGCATCGAATTCTTCGGCCAGGTCCGCAGCGAACGCGCCGTCCGCCGCGCCGACGCCGTGGTGCTGGTCATCGACGCGTCGGTGCCGGTGAGCAAGGTCGACAAGCGCATCGGCCGGCTCATCGCCGACGAGGCGAAGCCGTGCATCATCGTCGTCAACAAGTGGGACCTCGCCGTCGAGGCGCGCCCCGACATCACCCCCGAGGAATACCACACCTACCTCGGCAGGGAGCTGCCCGGCCTCTACTACGCCCCCGTGGCGGTGGCGAGCGCGAAGACGGGCGAGAACGTCTGGGGCATCGTGCAGACCGCCCGCGACCTGGCCGAGCAGGCGGCGCGGCGCGTCGGCACCGGCGAGCTCAACCGCGCGCTCCAGAACGCCTGGACCCGCCGCCGCCCCAAGGCCCGCCAGCACAACCGGCGGCTGAAGATCTACTACGGCACCCAGACCGACGTCCGCCCGCCGACCTTCCTCGTCTTCTGCAACGATCCGCGCCTCGTCGACGACCAGTACACGCGCTACCTTGTCGGCCAGTTGCGCGAGGAGCTGGGCTACCCCGAGGTGCCGCTCAAGATCGACTACCGCACCAGCCACAAGCCGAAGGAATAGCAGCGCGCCGGAATGCAGCCCGCCCCTGGACGCGCACCCGCGCCGCCCCGCTGGAGGGGCGGGACGCCCGTTGAACGCGTTCGCAACCGGAGGAGACGCCGCATGGCCCACGACATCCTGGTGGTTCCGCACAACCACTTCGACCCGATCTGGCGCCGCTGCTTCGACCGGACAGCGGTCCGGGACGGCATCCACATCCGCAGCTACGCCGACGTGGAGGCGATCGCCATCGACCGTTTCCTCGCGCTCGCCGACGAGGGCTATCCCTTCAGCGAAGGGCAGGCCGCCGTCTGGCGCAAGTACCTCGAACGCCACCCGGAACAGCGCGAGCGCCTGACCGCCCTCGCACGCGCCGGCACGCTGGAGGTGCACCTCGCCGGCGAAACGGTGCAGGACAGCAACCTCCCCGCCGCCGAGGGGCTGGTCCGCAACTTCCTGGTCGCGATGCCGCTCTACCGCGATCTCGTCGGGGAGGACCACCCCGGCCTCCGCCTCGCCTGGCTCGAGGACGCCTTCGGCAACAGCCCGAACCTGCCGCAGGTTCTTCGCGGCGTCGGCGCGGAGATGGCCGCCCTGACCAGCTACCGCCGGTGCCTGGAGCCCCTCTGGGTCGGCATCGACGGCACCGGCA
This sequence comes from uncultured Planctomycetales bacterium, assembly GCA_964553265.1. Taxonomy (GTDB): domain Bacteria; phylum Planctomycetota; class SZUA-567; order SZUA-567; family JAFGNG01; genus CAZKKD01. The sequence goes on from CAZKKD010000211.1 coordinate 2,607, forward strand.
TCCCCTGCATGGACCGCTATCCGCGCATCCACGCCGGCGATTACGACAAGCACCCGCCCTGCCCCGACTGCCGCGGCGCCGGCTGCGCAGCCTGCAACGAGACCGGCATGCGCCTCATCGGGCACTTCAACCCCGACGCGGTCCGCGACGCGCTGGAGCGTGCGGTGGCGCACGAGAACGACTGGGTCGCCATCTGGATGCAGACCGAGGAGGTGCTGCCCGACGCCGGGCTCATCCCGATCCTCGAGGAGTTCAACCGCGACCACGCCGGCACGGCGCGCGCCCGCTTCGCCAACCCCGGCGACATCGCCGCCGCCTTCCGGCCGGCGGTGGAGGAGGCCATTGCCGGGGGCGGACCGTTCCCGGTGCAGGACCTCAACCCGGCCATGCCCGGCTGCTACGTCACCCACATCGCCCTTAAGCAGCGCACTCGGGCCATCGCCTACCGCCTCTGCGCAGCGGAGGCGGCCCTCGCCGACGCGGCCTGGTCCGCCGGCGCACCCGCGGCCATGCCCGCCGAGCTGACCGACGCGTGGCGGAAGGTCTGCTTCAACCAGTTTCACGACGCCATCACCGGCACGCACATCGACCAGGCCTGCGACGAACTGGTCGAGATGCTGGACGCGGCCGAGGCCGCCGCCGACCGTCACGCGCCGCCGGCACGCCCCGCCGCCGAAGCACCAGCGGACGACGCCTTCGCACCCGTCGAGGACGGGCTGCAGACGCTGGCGCTCGGACCGTACGAAATCGCCTACGACCGCGAAGGCGTGCGCTCGATCCTCGTCGACGGTGAGGACCTGTTCGGCCGGCTGGCTCCCTTCCACAAGGCGTCCCGGCCGCCCTGCATCGGCGAACTCCACCTCGACACCGACTTCGGGGACGCATGGGGGCAGCGCATCGAGCCCTTCACCGGCATCCGGCACAACGTCCACCTCATCCCGCTCGGCCGCTACCACGAACGGGTGACCTCCGCCGGGACCGCGCTCCGCTGGCACGGCGTCTACACCGGGCCCGACCCGCACGTCGAGCGCCTCGCCTGGACGACCACGCTCTCCCTCGGCGAAGACGGCCGACTCCTCGTCTTCCGGACGGATGTCGACTGGGACACCCGCAGCCGCCGCCTGCGCGTGCTGACCCCGGTCAACAGCGAGGACGCGACCGCGACCTACGAGGTGCCGTACGGCTTCATCGAACGCACCTACGACGAGGCGAAGCTCGACTATTCGCAATGGGACAGCCACACGATGGAGTGGCCGGCGCTTCACTGGGTGCACAAGGAGATCGACGAGGCGCGCGGCGTCGCCCTCTTCAACCGGGGCCTCCCCTGCTGCCGCTGGACGCCCGGGCGCCTGGACCTCTCGCTCCTGCGTTCGCCGGAATGGGGCTTCTGCATCGTCGAGCCGTGCAACTACGAATTCTGGGACATCGACGGGCAGCGCGACACCGGGACGCACCGGTTCGAGTACGCACTCCTGCCGCACACGCGTCCGGCGCCGTACGGGGACCTGACCCGCCTCGGCTACGCGTTCAACGATGCAGCGCTGCAGCCGCCCTGCCGCGTGGAGGGGGACGTGGTGGTCACCGCGTGGAAGCCGGCCGAGGACGGCGCGGGCTGGGTCCTCCGCGTGCAGGAGGCCGGCGGCGCCGGGACCGACCTGGCGCTCGGCTTCGACCGCGCGGTCCGGGCCACCCGCTGCGACCTGCTGGAGCGGCCGGACGGCGACCCGGTGGAGGGCGAACGCGTCGAGGCGCACCTCCACCGCCACCAGATTGCCACCTGGCGGATCGAACGCCCGGCCTGACCCCGGCTCCGCCCGTCGACGGCCGCGCCTGAGCTGCCTGCAGGAAGTTCAGGCTTCGGCCCGCGACCGGTAACCGGCATTGACGTAGCCGGGGTCCGCATCCGGCCCGTGCCCGAGGGCGGCCAGGCGGGCGCGGAAGCGGACCACCGCGTCGGCGTAGGCCGGGTCGTCCAGCACGTTCCGCGTCTCGCCCGGATCGGCGTCGAGGTCGAAGAGCACCTCCGGCACTCTGGGGCCGTAGTACTGGTACTTGAGCGCATCGTGCTTGATCATGACGTGCTCCCGCCCCATCTGCGCCACCGCCTCGTTGTCCCACGCCACCGATTCCCCGCGCAGGAGCGGCGCGAGGCTGCGGCTGTCCAGCCCGTCCGGAATCGCCAGTCCCGCCAGGTCGCAGAGGGTGGCGAAGAGGTCGCAGAGGCTTACGTTCTCGTCCACGGTCCGGCCGCCGGCGAAGCCCTTCGGCCACCGGATGATGAGCGGCACGCGGACGCTGGCCTCGTAGAAACGCGTCTTCTCCCAGATCCCGTGCTGGCCCAGCATCTCGCCGTGGTCGGAGGTGTAGACGATGATCCAGTCGTCGAGATCTTCGCCGAGCGCCTCCAGCCGGTCGAGCACGCTGCCGCAGTGCGCGTCCATCGTCTCGATCATGCCATAGTACGCCGCGGTGGCGCGGCGGATGGCATCCTCGGAGGCGTCGACGGGTCGGCCCTGCTGGCTGAGCGAGAGCACCGGGTGATCGCAGGGCTCCTCCACGTAGATCGGCACGCGGTCGAGGTAGTAGGCGAAGCGCTCCTCGTCGGTGAAGAACGGGTAGTGCGGCTGCAGCAGGCTCAGCTTGAAGAGGAGCGGCCGGTGCGCCTGCGGCCGCAGATACAGCGGGTCGGCGAAGTACCGCTCCAGCGTCTCCAGCGCCGCCCGGGTGGCGCGCCGGTCGAACTGCTGGTACGGCCCGTCGCCGGGGCGGGCCTCCTCGATCTCGCGCTGGTTGGACCACTTCCCCGTCCCCGGGGCGGGCCGGTAGCGGGCAAACTCCTCCTCGATCCGGTCGGCGCAGCAGGCGTCGTTCATCTCCGCATCGGGGGCGACCCGCTGCTTCCAGCCCTGCATCTGGTCGGGCCCCTGGTGGTGCAGCTTCCCGCTGCAGATGGTGTTGTAGGCATAGCGCCAGAACTCGTGCGCAAAGGTGCGGTAGCCCGGCGCCAGGTCCACCCAGCCCTCGCAGCCGCACGTCTTCGGCAACTGCCCCGCCATCAGGCACTGCCGGCCGGGTACGCAGATGGGCGAAGGGGTGTAGGCGTTGCGGAAGACCACGCCCGTCTCGGCCAGGCGGTCGAGCGTCGGCGTACGCACCACCGCGTCCCCGGCGTACCCGGCCGCGTCGGCCCGGTGCTGGTCGCTCATCAGAAACAGGATATTGGGGCGTTTCGGCAGCTCCATGGTGTCCTCTCCCGGTACATCGGCGCAGCCCCTTTCCGTCGGCGAAGCGCAAAGGAAAGCGTCCGGGGCCAAACCGCTGCGCAGGGTTTTTGCCCGGAATCGCACCTCTCCCCTTGACCTTGCTCCAGAGATCAGCAAGGTTGGCCCATACTAAACGAACGCACCCGGATGCGGCAAGCCCGGACACGGGCCCCGCGCCGCGGAAGCGCACGCGACAACGACCTCACTGGCCGGCTCCGCCTGGAAAGGGAACGCCATGCCCACGCCCGTCGACCTTTGCTGCAACCGCCTCTGCAACCCGCTCGGCATCGAGGACCCGTCGCCGCGCCTCTCCTGGCGGCTCGACGACGACCGCGACGGCGCGGCGCAGACCGCCTACCGCATCGAGGTGGCCCGCACCCCGGAAGCGCTCGACACCGGGACGGCCGACCTGTGGGACTCGGGCTGGGTGGCGTCCAACCGGTCGCTCGACATCGCGTACGCCGGCGAACCGCTCGGCAGCGGCGCGCGCGCCTGGTGGCGCGTCACCGTCCGCGATCACGAGGAGGCGACCAGCGCACCGAGCGCGGCCGCGTTCTGGGAGATCGGTCTGCCGGCGGCGGACGACTGGCGCGGCGCGGCGTGGATCGAGAGCGGCCTGACCGGCTCGAAGTATGCCTCCGCGCCCTGCCCCTACCTGCGCAAGGCCTTCACCGTTCCGGGCCCGGTCCACCGCGCCCGCCTGGCCGTCAGCGCCCTCGGCCTCTACGAAGCCCGGCTCAACGGCGCCCGCGTCGGCGACGCGGAGCTGGCGCCCGGCTTCACCGACTACCGCACCCGCGTGCAGTACCAGGTCTACGACGTTACCGACGCCATTTGCGAAGGCGACAACGCCATCGGCGCGATCCTGGGCGACGGCTGGTACTGCGGGCACCTCGCCTGGCTCTACCGCCAGGCCTACGGCCCGCGCCCGCGCTTTCTGGCCCGTCTCCTCGTGGAGACCGAGGCCGGCGAAACCGTGGTCGTCACCGACGAGAGCTGGCGGTGGAACACCGGCGCAATCATTGAAAGCGATCTCCTCATGGGCGAGCAGGTCGACGCGCGCCTCACGCCCGAGGGGTGGGACAGCCCCGGCTTCGACGACAGCGCCTGGCCCGGCTGCCGCCGCGCGGAGGTGGAGGGGGTCGCGCTCTCGCCCGTGCTCGGCCCGCCGGTCCGCCGCACCGAGACCCTGACTCCCGTCGCGGACCCGGTCCTCCTCCGGCGCGAATCCTGCGGCTACCCCGTCTACCGCTACGACTTCGGCCAGAACCTGGCCGGCCGCGTGCGCCTGACCGTCACCGCGAACGAGAGCAAACCGCTCCGCCTGCGCCACGCCGAGATGCTGGACGCCGACGGCGCCCTCTACACCGCCAACCTGCGCACCGCCCGCGCCACCGACAGCTTTGTCTGCCGCGGCACCGGCGCGCCCGAGGTCTTCGAACCGCGCTTCACCTTCCACGGCTTCCGCTACGTGGAGGTGGCCGGGCCGGTCGAACCGGGCGACCTCGCGCTGGAAGCGGTG
>CAZKKD010000212.1:0-2595 GCA_964553265.1 uncultured Planctomycetales bacterium
TCGGGAGCGCGAGGGCGGTGCGCCGGCCCCCGCTGTCGTAGGTGTACGCCGCCGGTGCGCTGTCGCGGCTCGACTGCACGGTGGCGAGGCGCATCGCGTCGTCGTAGGTGTAGTCGACGGTGAACGCGCCGCCGCCGACGTCGATGCCGGTCCGCAGGCCGCGCGCGTCGTACTCGTAGGCCACCGGGGTGCCCGTGGCGAGGTCGGTGGCGGCGGTCAGGCGGCCGAAGGCGTCGTAGGTGTAGCTCCGGACCCCGTCGGAGGTGACGGCCCCGGCTGCGTCGCGCGTGTAGGCGACCCCCGCGGCGCTCGTCAGGTTCCCCGCGCCGTCGTAGCCGTAGGCGAGGGTCTCGCCGTTCGGCGTGGTCTTGGCGGTGAGCATGCCGCCCCCGTCGTAGGCGTAGGTCTCGACGTTCGCGGGCGCGCCGGACACGGCCGGGTAGGTCATGCTGACGAGTCGCGAGTCGTCGTCGTAGGTGTAGGTCGTGGCGTTCCCCTCCGCATCGGTGAGGCTGAGCCGCCGGCCCGCGATGTCGTACGTGTACGTTACCGGCTGGCTCATCTCGTTCTCGACCCGCGTCACGCGGCCGAGATCGTCATATTCGGTGGTGCGCGACCGCCCGTTCGCGTCGGTGACCGCCGTCTGCCGGCCCATCGTGTCGTACGCGTAGGTGGTCGTCCCCTCCGGCCCGCCGGAGGTCTGCGTCAGCTCGCCCGCCGCATTGTAAGCATACGCGCGGAAGCTGCCGTTGGCAAACGAAACCCGCGTCCGCCGCCCCGCACCGTCGTACTGGTACGTGGTGGCCTCGCTCTCGGGGTTCGTGATGGTGGTGACGCGCCCGGCGCCGTCGTAGGCGTAGCTCGTCGCCTTGCCCGCCGCGTCGGTGCTGGTCACGGTCCGCCCCGCCGCGTCGACGGTGCGGCTGGTGGTCAGCGTGGTGGTCCCGTCGCTCTGCGAGGTGCCGACCAGGTTGTCGGTGTCGTCAAAGGTCCGGTAGACGGTCGCGCGGCCGGAGACGGTGGTGGCGGTGCGGTTGCCCACCTCGTCGTACTGGTGGCTCACCGTCACCGCGCCGTCGGAGCTCTGGATCACCCAGCCCGCGGCGTTGTAGACCGTGCTCCGGGTCCGCCCCGCGCCGTCGGTGACGCTCACGCGCCGGCCAAGCGCGTCGTAGCCGTACGACGTGCTGTGCCCCAGGGGGCTCGTGACCGTGGTGAGACGGCCCGCGTCGTCGTAGCCGTAGGTGGTGGTGAGGTCCAGGCCCGCCGGATCCAGCGTGCTCGCCGTCATCCGCCCGGCGGCGTCGTGCGCGTAGTCGATCCGCCGCGCCAGCCCGCCGGCGTCCTCCACCGTGCGCGTCCGCCGACCGGCGTCGTCGTACGTGTGCGTCGTCCGCGTCCCGTCGGGGTGCGTCACCTGCAGCAGGTTCCCCGCGAGGTCGTAGGCGTAGCTGGTGGTCCGTCCCATCGGGTCGGTGGTCGAGGCCACCCGGCCCATCGCGTCGTAGGTGGTGCTCCGGGTCCCGCCCGCGCCGTCGGTGGTGGCGGTGAGCCGGCCCATCCCGTCGTAGCTGTAGCTGGTGGTGTTGCCGGCGCCGTTGGTGACGCTCGCCAGGCGGCCGGCCGCGGTGTAGGCCCGTGTCGTCGCGTCGCCGTTCGGGTCGGTCTCCCTCCAGGATGCGACGACCCGGTCCCGACTCCCGACGCCACGGCCGCGTCCCGCAGGCAGATCGCCCTCTGGACGCCGCTGACGGCAGATACGGGCTCCCCGGCACAAAATGGGTGCGAAAAAGCTCGCGGCCCCCAGACCGCGATGGCGAAATCAGGAACGACACCAGAAATACAACCTTTTTCGAAATCACGCAAGCGGTTTCTGGTTAGAAAAGTATTTCCGGCCATGTAGCTACCGCGTGGCAGCGTAGCCACCCCCTACGCAACCCAACCCGAAACAAAGAGCTTATCGTAAAGGAAGGAATGGCAGCAGTTTCTGTGGATTCCCCGGGAATTCGGGAACTTCAAAAACCCGGAAAGTTTCGGATGTCCCGGTTCTTTGGGAGTGATGGACAGCCTTTGAGGGGAATTCGGTCTTTTTGCATCACCGCGCGCCAGGCGGCCAGACGAGGGCGGGGGCGAGCCAGGCGGCCATGAGGAGGAAGACCGCCGCGAGGAGGACCTTGGCCAGCGGCAGGCGCCGGCGGGCGAAGGCAGCGAGGCGCGGGCTCGCGGTGCCGCAAAGCGTCGCGACGAGTACCCCCGCCAGCGGCAGGACAAACATCGCATTGTACCACGCCAACAGCCCCACCGCCCGCCACCGGGTCGCGTCCTCCCGCGCCAGGCCGGCGAGGACCGGGAAGTAGACCTGCCCGGTGCAGAGGGATTCGAGGATCGCCACCGCGCCCCCCGCCAGGAAGGACGCTCCGGCCAGGCTGTCGGCGCGGACTCCCTGCTGCAACCGCTTGCGGATGCGGTCGCGGAAGCGTTCGGGCAGCTTGAGGAGCATCCCGCCTCCGTCCCCCGCGCCGGGGCGACCGGCCCGCCAGGCGCCGACGCGGCCGATGCCAAGCCCCGGCCGCGTCCCGGGCTCCTTGTTCGGTA